>JALYLE010000265.1 GCA_030774375.1 Chloroflexota bacterium
GCCATCTTTGTAGAGCAGTAGTACCACGCGGACTCAGCTTTCGGGTATGGGTCTCGATTGGCTCATTCGGGGGCTGGGCGCCCGTTCCCACGCTGGCAGGGCCGCACGTTCCGCTGCTATACTTTGCCCGGTTTCGTCGGCCGTTCCGCGGACCGAATTGATAATGAGCTGAGCACTTGGACGTGGGTCGGTTCGCCATCCCACGTCTTGTTTTTTCGTCCGGAGGCGAGCGGTTGAATCGCGACTTCATCGGAGCCCTGCTCCAGCTGAATGCTGAGAAGGGGGTTCCGAAAGAGATCCTTATCGAGACGCTGGAGCAGGCGATCGAGTCCGCCTACCGGCGGAATGCTGATGCCCCGGAAAACGTCGTCGTCAGGGTCGACCCGGAGAGCGGCCAGATCAGTGTCTACCGCGAGTACGAGGTGGTCGCCACTCCCGAGGAGATCGAGGATGAGCAGCTCCAGATGCTCGTGGCGGAGGCCCAGAAGATCGATCCGACGACCGGGGTGGGTGCCAAGGTCCGCGTCCCGGAGAACGTGACCCAGGCGCAGCTCGGCCGGATCGCGGCCCAGACCGCCGGCCAGGTCTACCGCCAGCGCCTTCGCGAGGCGGAGCGCGACGTCGTCTATCAGCAGTACGCCAGCCGCGAGGGCGAGATCATGACCGGGGTCGTGCATCGCACGACCGACTCGGCCGTCGTCCTGGACATGGGGAAGGGCGTCGAGGCGGTCCTCGCGGTCACCGAGCAGCTGCCAGGCGAGCACTATCGCATCGGCCAGCACCTGAAGGTCTACGTCCTCGAGGTGCGGCGCACCACACGGGGACCCGTGATCGTTGCCAGCCGAACGCACCGCGGTTTCCTGCGTCGCCTGATGGAGATGGAGATCCCAGAGATCTACAACGGAACGGTCGTCATCCGCGGGATTGCGCGCGAGGCGGGGAGTCGCTCGAAGGTGGCGGTTGAGAGCCGGCAGGCCGGCGTGGACGCCAAGGGCGCCGCCGTCGGGCAACGCGGCGCACGAATCCAGGCCATCGTGGCCGAGCTCAACGGTGAGAAGGTTGACGTCGTGCTCTGGCACGAGGACCCGGCGCAGTACGTCGCCGAGGCGCTCTCGCCAGCCGAGGTGCTGCAGGTCCGCATCGACGAAGAGCACAAGATCGCCAACGTGGTCGTCCCAGAGCGCCAGCTGTCGCTGGCGATCGGCAAGGAGGGTCAAAACGCGCGCCTGGCCGCGAAGCTGACGGGCTGGCGGATCGACATCCGGTCGGATGCGGGCGTCGCCGCGGCCGCGGGTGGCGACACTCGCGAGACGACCGCCGTTCCAGTGGAGGCGCCGGTCGATGCCGAAGCGACGACCTGATCACGTGCCGATGCGTACCTGCGCGTCGTGCCGCCAGGTGCGGCCCAAGCGCTCGATGGCCCGCGTCGTGCGTGGGCCGGACGGAACGGTCGCCGTGGACCTCAGCGGCCGCGCCCCGGGCCGGGGAACGTACATCTGTGATGCTCCCGCCTGCCACGAGCCTGCACGACTATCAGTGGCGATCAAGCGAGCACTCGACACCGACGTCGAGCCGGGTGCGCTCGATCTCGAGGTGAAGCTGCATGCCACCACGTAGATATCTGCCGCGCCGGCCACCCCGGCCCCAGCGGCGCAGGACCGCGCCATCGGCCGCCGCGCTTGCCGAGGCGGCTGCCGCGGCCGCGCCCGCCAAGGCGACGGGGCCGGTCGAGATTCCCTCTTCGGTCGCCGTCAAGGATCTGGCCGACGCGCTGGGTACCAGCACTGCCGACGTCATCAAGGAACTGATCCGCAACGGCATCTTCGCCACGATCAACCAGTCGATCGACTACGACACGGCGGCCCTGGTGGCGAGCGAGCTTGGCTATGAGACGGTCGAACGAGGCGCCGCAGCGCGCGCGGCCGCCGAGGATGGCACGCAGCAGGAGATCGTCGCGCCGGGCTCCGTCGCAGAGGGTCCCGGCCGCGAGGCACTCTGGAGCGAGGACGCGCCAGCGGACCTGGTCCAGCGCGCTCCCATCGTGACCATCATGGGCCACGTCGACCACGGCAAGACCAGCCTGTTGGATGCGATCCGCAGCACCAGCGTGGCGACCGGCGAGGCCGGCGGAATCACGCAGCACATCGGCGCCAGCGAAGCCGAGCACAATGGCCGCCGCATCGTCTTCCTGGACACGCCCGGCCACGAGGCATTCACGGCAATGCGCGCCCGCGGTGCGCAGGTCACCGACATCGCGATCATCGTGGTCGCCGCCGATGACGGCGTCATGCCCCAGACCCGCGAGGCAATCGACCACGTCCGGGCCGCCCAGGTCCCAATGATCGTGGCCATCAACAAGATCGACAAGCCCGACGCCAATCCGGACCGTGTGAAGCAGGAGCTGGCCGATATCGGCGTCCTGATCGAGGAGTTCGGCGGCGATGTGATCGCCGTGCCGGTGTCAGCCAAACAGCGAACCGGCCTGGACGACCTGATGGAGGTGATCCTCCTGGTCGCCGACCTCCAGGACCTCAAGGCGAACCCCAAGCGACCGGCGGTTGGCACCATCATCGAGTCCAAGGTCGATAAGGGTCGTGGCAACGTCGCCACCGTCCTGGTGCAGACCGGCACGCTGCGCGTCGGCGAGATCGTCACAGTGGGGCGCACGTGGGGGCGGGTGCGGGCGCTGCAGAACGCGGCAGCCAAGCGGGTGAAGACGGCGGAGCCGGCGACCGCGGTCGAGATCATCGGTCTGCAGGGCCTGCCGGAAGCGGGTGACATCCTGCGCGTGATGCCCGACGAGAAGGCGGCCCGTGAGGCGGCCGAGGCCGCGGATCGGCAGGCAGCAGGCAGCGACGGCCGCGGCGCCTTCACCCTGGAGGACATCAGTGCCCAGATCCAGGCATCTGAGGTCAAGGAGCTCCGCGTCGTGCTCAAGACCGATGTGCAGGGGTCGCTGGGCGCGATTCGCAACGCCCTCGACCGGCTCAACACCTCCGAGGTGCGCGTCCAGATCCTTGCCGAGGGGGCCGGCGACATCAACGAGAGCGACGTGCTGCTTGCCTCGGCATCCGATGCGGTCGTCATCGGCTTCAACACCAAGCTCGACCCCGGATCCCAGCGTGCCGTAGAGGCCTCAGGCGTCGACGTGCGCCTCTACGACGTCATCTACAAGCTGACCGATGACATCGGAGCTGCATTGCAGGGGATGCTCGCCCCCAAGATGGTGGAGCAGGTCGAAGGGCACGCCGAAGTGCGCGCGGTCATTAAGGCGGGCAAGGCTGGCTTCATCGCCGGTTCGTACGTGACCGATGGCCGCATCGTGCGCGGTGGCGGCGTCCGACTGCTGCGCGCCGGGAAGGTGATCGCCGAGTCGCGCGTCGAGACATTGAAGCGGTTCAAGGACGACGTCCGCGAGGTCGCTGCAGGATTCGAGTGCGGGATCGGCCTTACCGGCTCACCAGAACTTGCGGAGGGCGACGTCATCGAGTGCTTCCAGATGGTGGCCGAGCAGCCCTCCTAGGACTGGAGGCTCCCCAAACCGATGAGCCAGCGAACCGCCCGCCTCGACAGCCAGATCCAGCATGAGCTGATGGACCTCGTCCAACGGGAGATGAACGACCCACGCCTCGGATTCGCAACGGTGACCCGGGTCGAAACATCGCGCGACCTCGGGCACGTCAAGGTCTGGGTCTCGGTGCTGGGGAGCGACGAGGAACGCGCGGATACGCTGGCCGCGCTCCAGAACGCTGCGCCCTGGCTGAGGCGACGACTCGGGGAACGCCTGACGCTTCGTCACGTGCCAGCCCTCTCGGTTCGTCGCGACGATTCGATCGAGGCGGGCGACCGCGTCTTACGCCTGCTCCACGACCTCGATCCTGATCGAGGCGCCGAGAACGTCGAGGAGTGAGCGACGTCGTACGGGTGATCCGCGAGGCCGCGCGCGTCACCACGATCTGTCACGAGAACCCGGACGCGGACACCCTTGGCGCAGCCATCGCACTGGCCGTCGTGGCGGAACGGCTCGGAAAGACTGTCGAGGTAGTCTCCGGCGACCCGGTCCCGCCATTCCTCGAATTCCTGCCGCGATCTGCCGAGGTGCGTTCGGTTCCGCAGCTCGAGCCGGACGTGGCCGTCGTCGTTGACGCCGGCGACCTTGCCCGCACCGGAAGCGTCGCGCGCGACTGCGCCGATTGGCTTGCGCGCGCGACGATCGTCAACATTGATCACCACGTCAGCAACCCGGGCTACGGCGCGGTCCAGCTGATCGACACCGAGGCGGCCGCCACGTGCGAGATCGTCGCGCTCCTCCTTCCTGAGCTCGGCGTGCCGCTCAATCGCGAGCTGGCGACCTTGCTAATGGCTGGCATCGTGCAGGACACGCACACGTTCGCCCACCCAAATGCCACTCCACGCACCCTGCGGGTTGCCGCCGACCTGCTGGCGGCAGGTGCGCAGCTCTCCGCCATCAACCGCGCGATCTACGCCGACAAACCGTTCTCGACGCTGCACCTCTGGGGTCTCATCCTGGCCGGCGCCGAGGAGCGGCTCGGCGGCCGGATCGTGCACGCGTCCATGACGCTGGCCATGCTCGCCGAGACGGGGGAGCAGCCAACCGCATCCGAGGGCTTCGTGGACCTGTTGGGCACCACCAAGCAAGCCGATGTCAACGTGCTCTTCAAGGAAGTTGAGCCCCGGCGCGTGCGCGTCAGCGTGCGGACGACTGAGAAGGCCGATGCCGTCGCGATCACGTCGATCTTCGGCGGTGGTGGCCACGCGCGTGCGGCGGGCTGCACACTCGAGGTCCCGCTCGCTGAAGCGCGCGAACTGGTCCTGGCCGTCTGCGAGCGGGAGCTGGGACGGGCGGATGCTGGGGGTCATTAACCTCGACAAGCCGGTCGGGCCGACGTCGCACGACATGGTTGGGCTGATGCGGCGTTTGACCGGCACGCGGCGGATCGGGCATGCCGGGACCCTTGATCCACTCGCCTCGGGCGTCTTGCCGGTCCTCGTCGATGCTGCGACGCGTTTCAGCGCGGATCTGACCGGTGGGCCGAAGCGGTACGACGCGGTCATCCGTCTCGGCTGGCGCTCGGCGACTGACGACGGCCAGGGGCCGATCGTCCGAGGCGGGCAGGTCCCGTCAGTGGCGGAGGCCGTGGCGGCGCTGCCCTCCCTCGTAGGCACCTTCGATCAGCGTCCGCCAGCGTTCTCCGCGCGCAAGATGGGTGGCCAGACCGGCCATCGCGCAGCGCGGGCGGGGACTCCGCTTGACCTGCCCGAGCGGCGGGTCACGGTGGAGCGGATCGACGTTTTGGAGACTGATGCCGCCGACGATCACTTGGACCTGCGGATCGACCTGCGCTGTGGTCTGGGCACCTACGTTCGGTCGATCGCGCGTGACCTCGGCGAGCGGCTGGGCTGCGGTGGATACCTCGCCGCGCTGCGCCGAACGGAGGCCGCCGGCCTCATGGTTGCCGATGGGCACAGCCCCGAGGAGCTCGAGGCATTGGCCGCCAGTGGCCGACTCAACGAGGCGATGGTGCCCGTCACCGACCTGCTGCCGCTGCCGCGCATCCAGCTCACCCCCCTCCAGGCCGAGCGCTTTGCGCACGGCTCGCCGGTCTCGGTCGACCCTGGCTCAGGCGATGGCCGGTCGGCCGTGCTGAGCGACGGTCGATTGATTGGAACCGGACGATTAGCCGGGGGGGTCCTGCACCCGGAGAAGGTCATCGCCGCCGGGGCGAGGGAGTGAATAGACCGAGCGTCGGGCGCGCGCTCGACGAGGCCCCGAGAGTAGGATCGGCCGCCCTGTGCATGGGCGTCTTCGACGGCGTACACCGTGGCCACCTGGCCCTGATCGAGGCGACGCGTGCCGCTGCCGCGGAGCACCGGGCGCGAAGCGTCGCTCTCCTCTTCGACCCGCACCCCGACGAGGTGATCCATCCCGGGACGGTCACGCCGAGACTCGCGACCCCTGGCCTGAATCTGCGGATGCTCGAGGAGGCGGGAGTCGACGTCGCCGTCCCGATTCGGTTCGACTCCGCGCTGCGCGCACTCAGCCCGGAGGAATTCCTGGCCGCGATGGCGCCCGCCATCGCGCTGCGGGCTCTGGTCATGACTCCTGAAAGCGCCTTCGGTCGGGGCCGCGCCGGCACACCGGATTCGATGCGAGCTCATGGGCAGGCTGCCGGCTTTGACCTGGTCGTCGCGGAGGAGATCGTCCTGCATGGCGGCGAACCGATCTCGTCGGCGAGGATCCGCGATGCCGTGCAGGGAGGGCGGATCGAGGAAGCGACCCACATGCTCGGGCATCCACCGACCATCGAAGCGACGCTGATTCCGGCGCGTGGGGCGGATAGCGCTGCCCGGCTCCGGCTCGCCATCGACTATCCGGCCGCATTGCCGCCACGGGGATCGTATGGGGTGGAGATTCGCCGCGATGCTGCTGCCGTCTCCGCCACGCTGGAGATTGCGCGCGAGGGCGGCGCTGCGATCGTCGCCCTCGGCGGCGAGGCCCCGCTATCGGCTCCGGTGGTGATTGCCATCCTGGGGGGTGGCGACTGAGGCGCACCGAACCGCCCGGTGCGCAGACCCCCCAATAGGGGCGGACTGTCCGGAAAGCGTGCGTCCGTCGAAGCACTGAATCTGGTACGATGAGCAGTAATTGGAAAGAAATGTGGAGGAATCAGTGCCGCTCGCCAAGGACGCGAAGAGCGCGATCGTCGAAGGCTACGCCACCCATGATGGTGATACCGGCTCCCCCGAGGTGCAGATCGCACTACTCACCGAGCGGATCAAGTCGCTGACGGAGCACCTGCGCGGCTATCCAAACGACAACCATTCGCGCCGCGGGCTGCTCAAGCTCGTCGGCCAGCGACGGCGGTTGCTCGCCTACCTGGTACGCAACGATGTCGACCGGTACCGCACGGTCATCGGCCGACTGGGACTGCGTCGCTAATTCAAGCAGTGGATCGACAACCCGGGGCTCGCGCCCTGGGTCGCGCGCATTCGGTCTCCAGGGCCGCCGGATTGAATCCCGCGCTGCCGAAGGGCGCCTGCCAGGCCCGAACGCGTTTCGCGTTCCCGCGCCGCACACCGACGCTCACCAATCCCACGTCCGCCCGTGCGCCGGACATTGATCAGACATCCACGCATCGGAGGAATCAGTGGCAATCAAGGTAGAGGCCGAGATCGGCCGCCAGAGCTTCTCGCTCGAGGCGGGAAAGCTCGCAGAGCAGGCGGACGGCGCCGTCCTCGTCCGATATGGCGACACGGTGGTCCTCGCGACGGCTGTCGCCAAGGAGCCTCGCGAAGGGCTCGATTTCTTCCCGCTCACGATCGACTACGAGGAGCGGATGTATGCCGCGGGCAAGATCCCGGGCGGCTTCATCAAGCGCGAGTCGCGCCCGTCCGAAGCGGCCATCCTGGCCATGCGCCTGACTGATCGGCCAATTCGACCGCTCTTCCCCAAGGGCTATCGCAACGATGTGCAGGTCGTCCTGACGGTGCTCTCCGCCGACCAGGAGAACGACCCGGACATCCTCGCCGTGAATGGCGCATCCGCTGCGCTGGCGATCAGTCCGATCCCGTTCCTGGGACCGGTCGGGGCCGTTCGTGTGGGCCGTATCGATGGCCAATTCGTCACGAACCCGACCACGAGCCAGCTCGAGCTGAGCGACCTCGACCTGGTCGTCGCCGGCACCCGCGACGCGGTGATGATGGTTGAGGCCGGCGCCAAGGTCCTTCCCGAGACGGTGATGGCTGACGCGATCGCGTACGGCCAGTCGGAGGTCCAGAAGAGCATCGAG
Source organism: Chloroflexota bacterium (assembly GCA_030774375.1). The sequence continues at coordinate 7,812 of JALYLE010000265.1, forward strand.
CTGCAGGAGAAGCTGGTCGCCACCGCCGGCTCGCCCAAGAAGATGCCCTTCGTCGGTCCAAAGGCTGACTCGGTGGTCAAGCTCGGCTCAGCGCTCGCCAAGGGCGGCGCTGAGTTCGTTGTCTTCGACCTCGAGACGACGGCCATGAAGCCGGAGAACGGCTATATCGTCGACATCGCGGCGCTCCGGATTCGCGACGGCCAGATCGTCGACCGCTTCGAGTCGCTCGTGAACCCGGGTCGCGCGATCGTGGGGCACCAGGTGCACGGCATCTCGGACGCGGACGTGGCCCAGGCGCCGACCGCCGCAGACATCCTGCCGAAGTTCAGCGCCTGGATCGGCGACGCGCCAGTCGTCGCGCACAACGTCGGGTTCGACCTCCCCTTTGTGCTGCGGCACCTGTCGAGCGACGCGAACTGGCAGCCGAGCGCCGTGTACGACACCCTAGAGCTGGCCTACCAGCTGTATCCGGATGCGGGCAGCTGGAAGCTGGGCGACCTGATTCGCTTCGTCTTCGGGCGTGACCACGCGACGGCACACCGCGCGATGCCGGATGCCGAGGCGACCGCCGAGCTCTTCATCGAGATGAGCCGCGGCCTCCCCGAGCGACTGGACGCAATCCGCGCCGACATCGCCGACGAGGTGCGGCGGGCACGCGACACCTACAACCGCGGCGAGCAGAAGGAGCGGCTGGAGGACATTCGGCGGCGCCACGGCATCGGTTCAGCGCTGATGGACGTGCTCACCAAGGCAACCGTCCGCGAACTGGTCCTCTCGGAGAACGTGCGGATCGACGGGCGCGACACGAAAACGATCCGGCCGATCAGCGTCGAGGTCGGGATCCTGCCGCGTACGCACGGCTCCGGCCTCTTCACCCGTGGCCAGACGCAGGCCCTCTCGATTGCCACGCTCGGCCCGTCCAGTGACGTTCAGCGGCTCGACACGATCTCGCCCGAGACGGAGAAGCGGTACATCCATCACTACAACATGCCCCCCTACTCGACAGGGGAAACGAAGCCAATGCGAGGCCCCGGCCGGCGCGAGATCGGCCACGGTGCGCTCGCCGAGCGTGCCCTCGTCCCGGTCCTGCCGTCCGAGGACGACTTCCCGTACACGATCCGCGTGGTCAGTGAGGTCGTGAGCAGCAATGGCTCGACCTCGATGGCAAGTACGTGCGGCAGCACCCTGGCGCTCATGGACGCCGGTGTGCCGATCAAGGCGCCCGTCGCCGGCGTGGCGATGGGCCTGATCACCGATGCCGCAACCGGCCGGTATGCCGTCCTCACCGACATCACGGGCAAGGAGGACGCCTACGGGGACATGGACTTTAAGGTAGCCGGCACCGCGGACGGGGTGACGGCATTGCAGATGGACATCAAGGTCGGCGGTATCACGCCTGAGATCATGCGCGATGCGCTGGAGCAGGCCCGCATCGGCCGGCTCTTCATCCTCGACAAGATGACCGCGGTCATCAGCGCCAGCCGCAGCGAGCTGAGCCCCTACGCGCCGCGCATCCATACGCTGAAGATTCCGGTGGACAAGATCCGCGACGTGATCGGTGCCGGCGGCAAGGTGATCCGCCAGATCACCGCTGAGACTGGGACTCAGATCAATGTCGAGGACGACGGCACCATCCAGATCGCCGCGACGTCCGGCGAGGCCGCCGAGAAGGCGATTGCCTGGATCGAGGGACTCACGCGCGACGTCGAAGTCGGACGCGAGTACCTTGGCAAGGTGACCCGTATCATGAACTTCGGCGCCTTCGTCGAGATCCTGCCCGGCAAGGAGGGCCTGGTGCACATCAGCCAGCTCGCGGACTATCGCGTGCCACGGGTCGAGGATGTCGTGAGCATCGGCGACGAGCTGATGGTGGTGGTCACCGAGATCGACCGGATGGGTCGCATCAACCTGAGCCGCCGCGCGGCGATGGAGCGGCACATGGCCAAGGCAGGCGCTGCCAAGTCCTAGACCGATGGGGCGCACGCGCCGCGAGCGCGGTGCGCCGAGGGACGGAGGGCCAGTTCGAGCCGATGGGCACCGAGGCGCAACTGGCCGCGGTCGCCGCTGAGGTCCGCGGCTGTATCCGCTGCCCCCTCGCCAAGGGACGAACGCTGGCCGTGCCCGGAGAGGGAAATCCGCAGACGGATGTCCTCTGCGTGGGTGAGGGTCCGGGCGGTCGAGAGGACGCGACCGGGCGACCGTTCGTCGGACCGGCGGGCCAGCTGCTGACCGAGCTGCTGCGCTCGATCGGATGGGAGCGAGGCGACGTCTTCATCACCAACGTCGTGAAGTGCCGCCCGCCCGGAAACCGCGATCCCGAACCATCGGAGATCGGCGCCTGTTCGGGATATCTCGACCGCCAGGAGCACGCACTCGATCCAGCCGTGGTCGTTACCCTTGGGCGCCATTCCTTGCAGCGATACCTGCCTGGCGCGCGCATCGGAGAGGTCCACGGAACGCTGCGCCGGAGCGCGGGACGCTACATCTTCCCGATGTACCATCCCGCTGCGGCACTGCACCAATCCAGCCTGCGGGAGACGCTCTTTCGTGACATCCGCGGGCTGCCGGCGGCGCTGCTCACCGCCCGCACGGCAATCGAATCTGAGCGGGCATCAGCGGTCGAGGCCGCGCCGCCCGAAGGCACCGCGACCTCGCCAACGTCACCAGCCGCATCCCGCGGCGAATCCGATCAGCAAATGACCCTTTTCTTATGAGTACGACATGACAGACACACTACGCATCATCCCGCTCGGCGGGGTGGGCGAGGTTGGCAAGAACATCACCGCCATCGAGACGGCCGGGGAGATCCTGGTCATCGACTGCGGCCTCGCGTTTCCCGAGCAGGAGATGCTCGGAATCGACCTCGTCATTCCCGACGTCACCTATCTGGAGGAGAACCGCGACCGGGTCCGCGCCATCCTCCTGACCCACGGCCACGAGGATCACACCGGCGGGTTGCCCTACGTGCTGCCCCGCCTTCCCGGCGTGCCCATCTACGCCACGCGACTGACCGTGGGGTTGGTGACGGGCAAGCTCAGGGAACACAAGCTCCTGGAGGCGACGCAGCTGCGCACCGTGGAGCCGGGGGCTGAGTTCCGTATCGGCGCGTTCGCCGTGACGCCGTTCCGCGTCAACCATTCCATCCCCGACGGGGTCGGCTATGCCATTCGGACCCCGGTCGGCACGGTCGTGCACACTGGCGACTTCAAGTTCGACATGACGCCTCCGGACGGTGTTCGGGCCGACTTGGGGCTCATCGCCGAGATCGGCAACCGTGGCGTGGCCTTCCTCCTGTCCGACTCCACGCGAGCGGAACGCGAGGGCTACACGCTCTCCGAGCAGACGGTGGGGGAGTCGCTGTTCCAGCTCATCGGCGAGGCGCCTGGGCGCGTGATCGTCGCGACCTTCGCCAGCAACATCGGGCGCGTCCAGCAGGTGCTCGACGCGGCAGCCGCTCACGGCCGGCGGATGGTGACCCTGGGCCGCAGCATGGAGCAGAACAGCGCGATCGCCCTGGAGCTTGGGTTTCTGACCGACCGGGCTGGGACGCTCGTCAGGAAGGATCAGCTCCAGCGCCTCCCAAAGGACGAGCTGGTAATCATGACCACCGGCTCCCAGGGTGAGCCGATGTCCGGGCTGACCCGGATGAGCAACCGAGATCATCGCAACATCACCATCGAGCCCGGCGACACCGTGATCGTCTCCGCGTCGCCCATTCCGGGCAACGAGGAGGCGGTCGCCAAGACCATCGACAACCTCTTCAAGGAGGGGGCGATGGTCCACTACGAGCCGCTCAAGCACTGCCATGTGTCGGGACACGGCTCGCGCGAAGAGCTGAAGCTGATGCTCAACCTCGTCAGGCCCCAGAACTTCATCCCGGTCCACGGCGAGTACCGGATGCTGGTGCAGCACGGACTGCTGGCCGAAGGGTCGGGCGTCGACCCGAACGGCATCTTCGTGCTCGAAAACGGACAGGTGGTGGAGTTCGACGGCACGCGCGCCCGCCTCGCCGGGAGCGTCACCGCCGGGGCGATGCTGGTGGATGGGATCGCGGCGATCGACGGAGTGGATGGCGTGGTCCTCCGCGACAGGCGGGCGCTCGCCAGCGACGGGGTCGTGATGGTGGCGCTCACCGTTGAGGCAAGCACCGGCAGGCCGCTCAGCGGCCCGGACCTCGTGGGACGTGGCTTCCTCTCCGACCCTGAGGATCCGGTCATGGAGGCCGCCCGCATCTACCTTGCCGAGGCACTCGCCCAGCCGGCCGGGGACGAGCACGCCGCTGAGGCGGGCTACCTCAAGACGAAGATCCGGGACACGCTCTCGCGCTTCTTCTTCGAGCGCACCAAGCGCCGCCCGATGATCATGCCGATCGTCCTCGAGGTCTGACCCACCGTGAGCACCCGACGCTCGACTCGTCGCCGCTCACCGCGCAGGCGGCGGGCCACGACCACGGCACGCGTCAGCGGTCGGGTGGCGCGCGAGGTCCTGGCGCTGTTCCTGGTCTTCCTCGCGATCATCAGCGTCATTGCCCTCTTCGCTCCAGACGCGGGCGCCATTATTGGCCCTTGGCACGACCTGCTGGCGTACCTGCTGGGGTGGGGGATTGCGTTCGCCCCGCCACTCCTTGCCGGCTTCGCGCTCATGCTGTGGATGAAGACGATGCCCGCGGAGCGCTGGATGGCGGCCACCGGTGCGAGCCTCGTCGCGCTGGCGCTGCTGGGCGCATTCCAACTTGCCGCCGGAGGCGGGATCCGGTCCGTGAATCGAGGCGACGGCGGGGGAATCGTGGGCTACGGCGTCAGCGTTGTGCTCCAGGGCGCCATCGGTACGCCGGGAGCCTGGGTGATCCTCGCACTGCTGCTGGTGGTTGGGCTGCTGCTCTACTTCAACATGACGGTCGGTGACCTGCTTGCCGCCTACCTCCACGGGCGTGAGGAGCGGGTCGCGGATGTGCCGGCCAGCGTGCCGCGCACCGACCGAGGCGTCCGAGCCGAGCCGGCGACCTCGCCGCTTCCACGCCCGAGCCTGCTGAGCCGGATGCGCGGCGCACTCGCCGGCGGAGGCGAGGATGAGCCACCCCTCATCGTCCGACGTCAGCGACCTGCGGACCCGTCGCAAGAGCGGCATGGGGCGCCGCGTGCCGTCGGGCCCGGCATTCCTCCGGGGGTATCGATCCCGGCGGAGCCCGACATACGTGATCCGGGCTCGGTCACGCCCGTTTCCGCAGCGGAGTTGGAGCACGACGAGACCGCGCACCTTGCCAGCGCCGTGGCGATCGAGGGTGGCGCGGATGCCGCCCTCGAGGGCGCGGACCAGGCGTGGGATCTCCCGCCGCTGTCTCTCCTTACCGATGCCGCACCGAGCAGCGTCGCCCAGTTGGACCTCACCGCCAAGGGGAACCGGATTCGCGACACGCTCGCGCATTTCGGCATCGGCGTGAAGGTGGCCCGCATCCAGGAGGGACCAGTCGTCACCCAGTACGCGCTCGAGGTGGAGCCCGGGATCAAGCTGTCGCGCATCGAGGGACTCGCCGACAACCTTGCACTTGCCCTTTCCGCTCGCAGCATCCGCATCCAGGCCCCGATCCCCGGCGAGCCCTTCGTGGGTGTCGAGATCCCGAACAGCGCCTTCGACCTCGTCACCCTCAAGGAGGTGCTCGCCTCCACGAACTTCGAAGAGATGGCCGTGCGCTCAAAGCTCGCCTTTGCGTTGGGACAGGACGTCGCCGGTCAGCCCTTCAGCGCCGACCTGGCGAAGATGCCGCACATGCTGATCGCCGGGGCCACCGGCTCGGGCAAGAGCGTCTGCGTCAACGCAATCCTGTGCTCGCTGCTGATGCGCGCCTCGCCGAGCGAGGTGAAGCTGATCATGATCGACCCCAAGCGAGTCGAGATGGCGCAGTACCGCGGGGTCCCGCACCTGCTTACCGAGGTGATCGTCGAGGCCGACAAGGCGGTCAACGCCCTGAAATGGACCGTCGGCACCATGGAGAGCCGCTACCACGAGTTCGCCCAGCGAGCGGTCCGCAACATCGGCGCCTACAACGATTCGTTACGTCCGGGCGAGCCAAGGATGCCGTTCATCATCGTGGTGATCGACGAGCTGGCCGACCTGATGATGGTCAGCGCCTACGAGGTGGAGGCCACCATCACGCGCATCGCGCAGCTGGCCCGCGCGACCGGGATCCACCTCGTGGTTGCCACGCAGCGGCCATCGGTCCAGGTCATCACCGGCCTGATCAAGGCCAACATCCCGTCGCGGATCGCCTTCGCCATGACGAGTGGCATCGACAGCCGGACGATCCTGGACACGACCGGCGCGGAGGATCTGCTCGGGCGAGGCGACATGCTCTACCAGCCGATCGACGCGCCGCGCGCCGTGCGCCTCCAGGGAGTCCTGGTGACCGACGCGGAGATCGATGACCTCGCCAGCCACTGGCGTTCCCAGGGCGGCCCGCACTACCGGCCGGAGATCACGGCGCCCAAGCGCGACGGCAAGCCAGGCGGACGTCCGGGCGAGGACGAGGGCGATGACGCCGACGCGCTCCTCACTCAGGCGATTGACATCGTCCGTCGCTCCGACAAGGCGTCGGCCTCCCTGCTGCAGCGGCGGCTGCGGATCGGCTATGCGCGGGCCGCACGCATCCTCGACCAGATGGAGGACCGGGGGATCGTCGGTGCCGCGGACGGCAGCCGCTTCCGGGAGGTGCTTGTCACGCCGGACGGATGGGGAGGCGAGGTCGAGCCTGACGGTGAGGATCGGTGACCGATTCGATCCACAAGCTCGGAGAGGTGCTCCGCACCGCTCGCGAGTCGAAGGGGGTCGACGTCGCACGAGTCGAGCGCGATACAAAGATCCGGATGCGCTATCTCTCCGCCCTCGAGCGGGGTGACTACCGAGACCTGCCTGGCGCCGTCTACACGAAGGGCTTCCTGCGCAACTACGGCCTCTACCTGGGACTCGATCCGGAATACCTCATCGACCTGTACCGGTTGGAGACGGGCGCGATCTCGCCGGAGCGGGTGCGCACGGCCCCGCCACGCGCGCTCGCCACGCGTCGAGCGCGAGCGCTGGTGCTGACCCCAGGGGCCATCTTCGCGGCCATCCTCACGGTTGGCGTTTTCCTGTTCGTCGGCTACCTCGGCTACGAGTTCGTCACATTCGCCCGGACTCCGGACCTGCGCGTCACCGAGCCTGCCGGCAACATCGCGTCGTGGGGAGAGCTGACGTACTTGATCCGCGGCACGACCGAGCCCAGCTCGCGGGTCACGATCGATGGTCTCAGCAGCGAGAATCCGGTGGTCGTGGCCGACGCCGAGGGCAACTTCCAGGTCGAGGTGCGGCTGGTGCCCGGGTCGAACGTGATCAGCGTGGTGGCCACCGATCCAGCGACGAAGCGCGATTCGATGAAGGTGACGCGCACCATCATCGTCGGCGGCGGTAGCTCGCCCACCCCCACGCCGACCCTCGTGGTCAGCGCACCGCAGGACAGGGCCACCCTGACCGGACCGCTGACGATCTCGGGGACCGCGAGCCCCAGCGCCAAGGTAGCTGTGACAGCCAAGCTGGCGACCGCGGCGAGCCCCGCCTTCAGCGTCAAGGACTTCGCCGGGCAGGCGGTGTCGATCCGGACGCCGGCCGTAGGGGCCGTGATTTCGGCATCGGCAACGGCCGCGACGGACGGGGCGTTCTCCACGACGATGTCGCTGCCGGCGGGGGATTGGGACCTTACGTTGGTTGCGGGCGCACCCGGCGCATCACCTGCGCCGTCGGTTGCGAGTCCGGCGCCGAGTGGATCGGTCACGAGGCGGATCACCGTCCGGCCGCCCGTTGGCCTGACCGGGACGATCGTAGTCGCCCGGTCGGCCTCCTATTTACTGGTCCTGCAGGATGGGGTGCCGCTGGCCGGAGTGTCAGGACACGTCATCGCGGCAGGCCGAACGATCGCGTTGAGCGCACGGTCGGCGATCACCGTCCGTGCCGGCAACGCGGCCGCGGTCAGCATCAGCATCGACGGCATCTCACTCGGGACCATGGGAGGCTCCGGGGAGGTCATCGAGTGGCGCATCCGGCGAACGGCGTGACGCAAGGAGGCAGGAGAGCGTATGGCAGGCGAATCCAGCTTCGACGTTGTCAGTGATTTCGACCAGCAGGAGCTGGTGAACGCGCTCGACCAGGTGCGGCGCGAGATCGCCACGCGCTACGACTTCAAGGGAAGTCGATCGACGCTCGAGCTCGGAAAGGCCGAGATCACGCTCCAGGCCGACGACGAGTTCCGCGCCAAGGCGGTCCGCGATCTCGTAGAGTCGAAGGCGGTGCGGCGGGGCCTCTCGTTGAAGATCTTCGACTGGGGGAAGCTCGAGACGGCAGCGGGAGGCTCGGTACGCCAGACGATCGGCCTCAAGCGCGGGCTCACATCGGAACAAGCCAAGGAGCTGTCGAAGAGGGTCCGCAATGGGTTCCCCAAGGTGAAGCCAGTCATCCAGGGCGATGCGCTGCGAGTCACCGCCAAGAGCAAGGACGAGCTGCAGGCCGTGATCAGCGACCTCCGGGCCCTCGAGTATCCGGTCGCGCTCCAATTCACGAACTACCGGTGAGGCGCTGACTGAATGCGCCGCACGACGACGCCCTCCGAAGCGGACCTGCGCTCGGCGGCAGCGGCGCTCGGCGATGAGCTCCGCCGTCGTGGCTGGCGGCTCGCGACCGCCGAATCATCGACAGCCGGCCTGATCGGTCATGCGATCACCATGATTCCGGGCGCCAGCGACTATTACGTCGGCGGGGTGATCAGCTACTCCAACCAGTCCAAGCAGGTCCAGCTCGGCGTGCCCTCCGACCTCCTGGACCGATGGGGCGCCGTCAGCTCCGAAGTGGCATCCGCCATGGCGGACGGCGCGCGCGACCGCTTCGGGGTGGAGATCGCGGTGGCGGTCACCGGGATCGCGGGCCCTGACAGCGGAACCCCGACCAAGCCGGTCGGCCGTCACTACGTGGCGGTCGCTCGCCCCGGCCATCTGCCCGTCGTCGAGCAGCTCGATCTGATCCTCGATCGCGAGGGCAATCGGGCCGCTGCCGCGCTCGCTGCGCTGGAACTCGCGTGCCGCGAGGCTGCGCGAGCCTGATGGTTCGTCCCGGCGAGCGAATCCATTTCATGGGGATCGCTGGATCGGGCGCGGCTGGCGCGGCGCTGCTCACCGCGGGCGCCGGGGCCAAGGTCGACGGCTGCGACATCGACGCGCCGTCGCCGTACACGCCTCCCCTCGAGGCAGCCGGCATTCCCGTCATTCAGGGTCACGATCCAGCGCACCTGGCCGGGGTCGATCGGGTCGCGATCAGTCCGGCGCTGCGCGCCGTTCCGGATCTCGCGGAGCTCGCCGCGGCTCGTGACGCCGGCCTGCCGATCGTGACCTGGGAAGCGGTGCTCGGTGAGCTGATGGCAACGGCCGAGCACATCGGTCTGGCGGTCGCCGGCACGCACGGCAAGTCCACCACGACTGCACTGCTCGGGCATCTTCTGGTCTCGGCGGGCATGGACCCGACCGTGGAGGTTGGCGCCTTCGTCACCGAGTGGGGAGCATCGGTTCGGCCCGGTGGTGGAGCGCCCTTCCTCGTGGAGGCCGACGAATTCGGCAATAACTTCCTCAACTACCACCCCGCGGCGGCGATCATCACCAACGTGGAGATGGATCATCCAGACTTCTTCGCGAACCGCGACGCGGTGCTCGACTCATTCGAGGCCTTCGTGCGGGGGATGGGGGAGGATGCGCGGCTCGGTGGGCGACTGCTGCTCGCGGGGGCGGCCGATCGTGGGGTTGAATCGCTCCTCGAACGCCTATCGGGCTGGGAGGGGCGCGTCGTCCGCTACGGACCCGGCGGTGACGTCAGTGCCTCACACGTCACCTTCCTCCCGGAGCGGACCACCTTTACGCTCTTCGACCGTGCATTCGAGACTTCCCTGGCGGGGGAGCACAACGTTCGCAACGCGACCGCGGCCCTTGTCCTGGCTCACGAGCTGGGCGCCGACCTGGATGCGCTGGCGGACGGGCTGCGCTCGTTCCGCGGCGCTGGACGCCGCATGGAGCTGATCGCCGATACTGGCGGCGTGACCGTGTACGACGACTATGGTCATCACCCAACTGAGGTGCGGGCCACACTCGCCGCGGCGCGTCAGAAGGTCGGCACTCGGAGGCTGTGGGCGGTCTTCGAACCGCACATGTACAGCCGCACGAAGCTCTTCCTCGACGAGTTCGCTATGGCATTCACCGATGCTGACGAGGTCGTCATTGCCGACATCTTCGCGAGTCGCGATACGCCCCAGGCGATGCGTGCCACGTCGGCCGAGGAGCTCGCCGATGCAATCGAGCGTCTCTCCGCGGTCCCGACCATCGCGACGGGCGACGCCACGGCAACGACCGCCTACGTCGCCGACCACCTCCGCGCTGGTGACGCCGTGCTCGTGATGGGTGCCGGCAAGTCCTATCGGATCGCCCGCGGACTGGCCGAGGCGCTCGAAGCCGGGGCGCTCGACCATCAACGCAGCCTTGCCGACTGATGAGCGGGGCGCGCGCGGTCGTCCTCAGCGTGATCCTGGCGATCGTCGTTGCGGTCGTCGAGCAGGGCCTCGTCCGGTTGGTTCACGCGTCTGGGGCCAAGGACCAGCCTGCGGTCATCCTGGTCCTGCTGCTTGGCGCCTTCCTGGGCCTGCTGACGGCCATCGCTACGCGCGCGCTGCGCGTGCCCGGTGCCGTCGCGCCCACTGTGCTGGTGGTCGGCTGGATCCTCATCCCGCCGATCATGGGAGCCATCCCCAGCGCTGCGACGCACTTCGTGGCGGGGGATGCGGCGCTCGGGACGACCGATGCCCTGGCACTCGCCGTTGCCGTGATCGCGGCGGCCATCACGCTGGGCGTCTCCGCCGAAAGCCGATGAGGTGGACCGCCTCACCGTCCTGACCTGGAACCTCCAGGGTCGGGCGCCCGCTAGGGCCGGGCTGTCAACGGTGCTGAATGAGGCAGTTCCAGATCTGATCCTGCTCCAGGAGGTTGATCCGGACGCGATCGCCGCAGACGCCCACCTTGCGACGTGGCACTGGTATGCGGTCGACGGGGCTGGGCATTCGCCGGGGATGGCCATCCTGAGCCGCCGGCCCCCGTTGCAGGTCGAGACGCTCGGGCCTGGAGCGTTGCCGGGTGGCGAAGACGTCTGGGATCGAACGCGGGTGCTGCTTGCACGGGTCCCGCTGGCCGAGGGGCACGAGGTCCTGGCGCTCAACGTCCATGCGCGCGCGCCGCTGCCGATCCCACCCCTGCACGCCGGGCCTCGCAACCGTCAGCTTGCAGCGCTCGGCGCCTGGATAGAGGAGCGCACCGCGGCGGGCACTCGGATGGTAGTGGCGGGAGACTTCAATGCGGTCCGATGCCGTCTGGATGGACTCGTCGATAGCGCTGAGTCGCTCAGAACCAAGGCGACGTGGCGACCGTTCGGTGTGCCGTGGTTCCCCGCACTATTACGACTTGATCGCGTGTTTGTATCACCGTCGATCACGCCACTCGCCACTCGGGTCATGTGCCACGCCTCATGGAGCGACCACTGTCCGTTGCTCGTTACGCTCTCCGCGTAGTGGACGACCGGGATCTGCTCGACGAGCAGATCGATTACTACAGGCGCCGGGCGGCCGAATACGACCTCACCAGCTCCCCGCCAGGGGACCCTCACGCTACGCACGCGGACCGGACACGCGAGGCTATTCGTGCGTTTGAGCCGCGCGGCCGCGTCCTGGAGCTGGCCTGCGGGACGGGCCAGTGGACCGGGCTCCTGGCGCAGTTCGCCGATGAGCTGCTGGCGCTCGACGCGTCACCGGAAATGCTCGAGATCAACCGCGCGGCCGGGCGCTCGCCGCGCGTCCGCTACGAAGCTGCCGACCTGTTCGCCTGGGAGCTACCGCATCGGTTCGACGTGGTCTTCTTCGGCTTCTGGCTGTCGCATGTACCAATGCGGCGATTTGCGCCGTTCTGGGAGCTCGTGGCGCGCTGCCTGGAGCCCAGGACGGGCCGCGCCCTGTTCGTCGACGAGAGCGAGCATTTCGAATGGCGCGAAGACTGGCTCGATCATGACGCCGGGATCGTCCGCAGGACGCTCGCTGACGGATCGGCGCACCGCGTCGTCAAGGTCCTCTGGCAGCCCGTCCGCCTTCAGGAACGGCTCCGAGAGCTCGGCTGGAGGGCGGTGCTGGATTCCTCGGGGCCGTTCTATTGGGGCGGCGCTCACGTCAATGCCGAGGTTGACGCAACATAACATCTATTTGCGGAAGTGAATGCAGGCAACGTGCCTGCATCGGCACCGCGACCCAGCCACGCAGGTGCGTCGAATTGGCGCGAAGGTCCCTAGGCCGGCCGCGACGCAGCTACCGAGCGTTGGCGCAGGGCCTCGAAGGCGATCACCGCAGTCGCCGCCGCTGCGCCGAGCGCGTGTGCGCCACGCCGACCGTACGGGATCCGAAGGCGGACGTCGGCGTCATCCACGAATGAGCGCGTGATCCCGCGCCGCTCGCCGCCGATCAAGAGAAAGGTTGGCCGGGTCAGATCGGCGCTATGGAGGGGGATCGCATCCGGCCTGCTGGCGGCGCAGGCGATCTGCAGGCCGCGTCGGCGACATGCGTCTGCCGCTTCCCGCGGCCCGTCGACGGTGGCCGTCGGAATCACCTCCGAGGCGCCGGCCGACGCCCGGGCGACCGCACCTGCTGCGTTCTCCCAACTGCGCGCCCGCACGACCAGGCCATCGGTGCCGGCGGCGAACAGGGATCGGATTGCCTGACCCAGGTTGAATGGGTCCTCCAGACCGTCGAGCATGACCACGAACGGCTGCGGCCCGAGCCGTGCGAGGAGCTCGTCCATCTCGAGGTAGCGGCGCGCCCCCGCGATGGCCAGCGTGCCGCCATGGCTGCGACCGGTCGCCAGGCTCGCCACCTCTTCTTGGGAAATCCGACGAATCGGCACGCCGTGCGCCGCGGCTGCGGCCCGCAGGTGGGCAAGCCGGCGATCGCCCGGATTCGTCGACAGGATCTCGTGCACGGGCCGCACGCCACCCTCCAGCGCCGCCTCGATCGAGACCCGGCCTTCGAGCACCACCGGGCTGCCGGTGGAGTGGTCACTCAATGGCGTGGGGCGCCGCCCGTGCCTGCGACCGGCGACCACTCCCCCGCCCCGCAGCCTGCACCTCGGCGGCGATGGCCGCTGGCAAATGCCCGGTGATCCGAACGCCAGCGCTCAGATATCGGTGCTCGACCTCGCCGCTCGTCTTGGCCCGCGCCACCAGCTCGCCGCGCCGGTACGGCACCACTGCATCGACCGAGACCATCTGTGCGCGGAGGGCGCCGCCGATTCGATCCAGCAACCCTTCGATCCCCTCTCCGGTCTCAGCACTCACAAAGGCGGCGCTGTCCGTGGCCGGCGTCGGCGCGTCTCGAAGGTCGGCATCGAGGAGGTCGATCTTGTTGAAGACGGAGATTCGGGGCTTGTCGCTCGCTCCCAGTTCGTCGAGCACCTGCTGTACCGCGGCCTGCTGTGCGACGAAATCGGGGTCGGTCGCGTCGACCACTTCGAGCAGCAGGTCGGCACGGAGGACCTCCTCCAGGGTGGCGCGGAAGGCATCGACCAAGTCGTGCGGCAGCTTGTTGATGAATCCCACCGTATCGGTCACCACGATTCGCTGGCCGGCAGGCAGCGTGACCTGGCGGGATGTGGGATCAAGTGTCGCGAACAGCATGTCGGCCACGAACAGATCCGCGTCGGCAAGGCGATTGAGGAGCGTGCTCTTGCCGGCATTCGTGTACCCCACCAGTGCGACGCTGGCCACCTGGGCGCGGTCACGCTGGCGCGCAGCCGTCGCCCGCTGGCGCTTCACGTCCTCCAGCTCGCGCCGGACGCTGCGGATGCGCTGCCGGATCAGGCGCCGGTCCGTCTCCAGCTGACTCTCGCCCGGTCCGCGGGTACCGATGCCGCCACCCGTCCGCGAGAGGTGGGTCCAGAGCCGCGTGAGACGCGGCAGGTGATACTCGAGCTGCGCGAGCTCAACCTGCAGGCGACCCTCGTGCGAGCGGGCATGCCGCGCAAAGATGTCGATGATCAACGCCGACCGGTCGACAACCTTGCAGTCGAGCAGCTTCTCGAGGGCTCGCTGCTGCGCCGGGCTGATCTCGTCGTCGACGATGAGCACCGTGTAGGCCGTCGCGGCCTTCTCGTCGAGCAGCTCCCCGGCGCGACCCTTCCCGAAATACCAGAGCGGGTCGGGCGAGGACCGGCGCTGGGAGGCGCTGCCCACCACGGTGGCACCGGCGGCCTGAGCCAAGGCGGCGAGTTCTGCGAGCGAGCGCTCGATCGGCCACCCGTTGGCGCGGCCGTCGAGGCCGATCAGGTAGGCACGCTCGACCGGAGCGGCCACCTCGATCACGCGTGAATGGTTGGACATAGGCTCCCATGCTAGCTGACCGATGCGGGCACCTCATCGCCGGCCAGCGGGCACCGCCCCAGAGGGCCTGCGCGACGCGTCCGCATACCCCGACGGTACCTTCGGGTCACTCCCACACCGCTCGTTCATGTGCGATACCTGTTCGGACCGCCACGACACGGTCCCGCGGAGGACGCATTGACGGCGAAACGCCAACCCAGGATGCAATGACCAGGTACGTGCCGGAGCAGCGCGCCGGCCTCCGCCTGCGAATCGCCGCGGCCATCGCCCTGAGCGCCATGGTCGGCCTGCTCGCAGATCGGATCCTCGACACGGCGGTCCCCGGACTGGGTGCCGCGCGCGTGGCCGTGGCGCTGGCAGCCGCCTGCCTGGGCGGCCTCTTTCTGATGGGACGCGCCATCGCGCCGCTGGCCGAGTCCAAGGCTGAGCTGCAGGGTCGCTACGAGGCCGCCGTCGCCGAATCGCTCCAGGACCCGTTGACCGGACTCGGCAACCATCGCGCGTTCCAGGAAGAGCTCGACCGGCAGGTCGAGCACGCGCTCCGCTACGAGGTCGCCGTCTCGCTGGTGATGATCGACCTCGATGAGTTCAAGGCAATCAACGACGGCAGCGGCCACGCGGGCGGAGACCGAGCCCTCGCCTCGTTCGGGCGCGTCCTGACTGGCGGACTGCGCCGGGTCGACCGCGCCTTCCGGGTGGGCGGCGATGAATTCGCCATCTTGCTGCCCCATACCGATGCAGAAGGCGCCTGGATGGTGACGCGCCGCCTATTGGCTACAGCGCTCAGCCCGCCCGTGCACGACGGGGAGTCGCGGTCCGTCTCCTTCTCAGCGGGCATCTCGGCACTCCCCGCTCCGGCGACGACGCGCGCTCAGCTCTTCTCGCAGGCGGATGCCGCGCTCTATGCCGCAAAGCGCGCGGGGCGCACCGACGTCTTCGTCTTCGACCCCTCGTCAGCTCCGGACGAGCCGACCGTCGGCTCTGCATCGGCGATCGCCGAGGTGATCGCCCGCGGACAGCTTCGCGCGGTCTACCAACCCATCATTACCCTGGACAATCCGCGCGTGATCGGCATGGAAGGGCTAATCCGACCCGTCGACCCGGCTCCGTTTGCCGACGCGCCCAGCCTCTTTGCCGCGGCCGCCCAGAGTGGCCATCTCGCTGCCCTGGAGATGACGTGCGTCGAGCTGCAGGTCGCCGGGGCACGGGATCTGCCAGCGGACCAGTTCCTCAGCGTGAACCTATCGCCCGCAGTCATTGAGGCGCCCGAATTCAGCGCAGCGAGCCTGATCAGCATTCTGACGAGGCATGCATTTGCGGCTGACCGCCTGGTGCTGGAGCTCACGGAGCACCAGCCGATCGGCGACATCGAGCGCGTGCGAACCAAGCTCGACGCCTGCCGTCGCGCCGGGATCCGGTTGGCAGCCGATGACCTCGGCGCCGGAAATGCCGGGCTCCGCCTGTTGAGCGAGCTGCGCTTCGACATCCTCAAGGTAGACCTTTCGCTGGTTCAGCGCAGTTCGCCGGGAGCGCCGTCGAGCGAGGTGGTCAGCTCCGTCGTGGGCCTAGCGGCCCGCACCGGAGCCCTGGTGATTGGCGAGGGGGTTGAACGCCCCGAGCAGCTCCAGCAGCTCGCGGCGCTCGGCGTAACGGCGGCCCAGGGCTTCCTGCTCGGCCGCCCCGAGCCACTCCCCGCCTCTCGTGCCGCGCCGGCTTTTGCAGTGCGTCGCGTCCCGGCTCCCGTCCGTCAGGTTGCCGAACCGGGTGTGGCTGGCGGTGCGCCGATGCACGCGTGGCGGCGGACGATCGGGCTGCCGACCTAGCCGCTCGCCGCCATCGCCCGCGCACGATCCGAGAGCGGGCGAAGCAGGTCGACGGCACGCTCCACGATCGCGTGCTCATCAGCGGGCCGGTCACCCGCCTCCAGCCACACGATGCGCGGGTCGCGCCGAAACCAGCTCAGCTGGCGCCTGGCGTACTGGCGGGTATGGCGTGCGGTCTGCGCGATCGCCAGCTCCAGCGACCAGCCGTCCGTCAGGACCCGTGCCGCCTCCCGGTACCCGTGGCCGGTCAATGGCGGCAGGCTCAGATCGAATCCGGCCGCAAGCAGTGCGCGCACCTCGTTGAGGAGATCGCCCTCGAAGAGTGCGGCGGCGCGCAGATCGATGCGCCGGTACAGCTCGTCGCGCGGCCGCCTGATACCGGTCATCACCACCGGGCCTGAATACGGCGTGGCGGTCACCAGCTCGGCGGCCGGTCCGCCTGCCGCTTCCGCGCGTTCCAGTGCCCGCAGCAGGCGCCTCGGATTGCGCAGATCGACGAGCGCGGCGGTATCGGGGTCGATGGTGCGCAGACGGTCGGCCAGGAAGGCTGGCCCGTCGCGAGCGAGCTCCGCTCGAAGGCGCTCACCGATCTGGGGTGACCGCGGCTGCGCTTCGAGTTGAAAGCCGTCGATCAATGCGCTGAGGTACAGGCCCGTGCCCCCGACCAGCACGGGTAGAGCTCCGCGCTCGGCAACCTGCGGAATGATCTCGCGGGCACGAGCCACCCAGTCGGCAACGCTGAAGGGCTGGTCCGGGTCGACCAGGTCGAGTAGGTGATGTCGCACCGCGTTACGTGCCGCAGCGTCGGGCTTGGCCGTTCCGACGCTCATGCCGCGGTAGACCTGACGCGAGTCGGCGACAAGGATCTCGATGGGCAGCCGACGGCCGATGGCCAAGGCGAGCTCGGTCTTTCCGGACCCCGTGGGGCCGACCAGCGCCGCGATGGGCGGTGGCATCGGCGGCGGGAGGGGCGCCCGGTGCCCGGGCGGCGCCATCGGTCTATTCGACCTCGACGAGGCGCTGGACCTGAGTGATGCCGGCGGCTCGCCCGCTCTGCCGATCGGCCTCGACGAGGACCGCGTTCAACGCCACCGGACCCTCCCCCACCTCGAAACGCGTGGGCAGGTGGCGCACGAAGCGAGGTAGCACGGTCTCGATTCGAAAACCGATGATCGAGTCTCGCGGGCCGGTCATTCCGACGTCGCTGATGTACGCGGTGCCCTTCGGCAGGATCCGCGCGTCCGCGGTGGGCACGTGGGTGTGGGTACCCAGCACCGCGGAGACGCGGCCGTCCAGGTACCAGCCCATCGCGTTCTTCTCCGAGGTGATCTCGCAATGGAAATCCACGATCCGAATCGGCGGCAGCGGTTCTGCGGCTCCATCGAGCAACGCGTCCATGGCGGCGAACGGCGAGTCGAGCTGGTTCATGAATACGCGCCCCATGACGTTGACAACTGCAACGTCGGTGCCGTCGGGGAGGCGGTGGACAAGCCAGCCGCGGCCCGGAACCTCATCGGGGTAGTTCAGCGGCCGTAGGACGGGGCGGTCGGTGTCGAGGTAGTCGTAGATCTCACGCTTGTCCCAGATGTGATTGCCGCTGGTGATGACGTCGACCCCGGAACCGAGCAGCTCCTCGGCGAGCGACGGAGTGAGGCCCATGCCGGCGGCGGTGTTCTCGCCATTGGCGATGACGAGGTCCACGTCCAGTTCCGTCCGCAGGTCGGGCAATGCGTGGCGGAGTGCCATTCGACCCGGCCTACCGATGATGTCCCCGATGACCAGGATTCGCGCCGTCCCGGCGCGGTCCGTCATCGCGCGTAGTCGACCGCCCGCGTCTCGCGGATCACGGTCACTTTGATCTGTCCGGGGTACTGGAGCGATTCCTCGATCTTGCGCACCACGTCGCGGGCCAGCCGGCTGGAGGCGCCGTCATCGATCTCCTCGGGGCGCACGATGATCCGGATCTCGCGTCCGGCCTGGATGGCGAAGGAGCGCTCCACACCGGGGAAGCTGTCGGCGATCTGCTGGAGGTCCTCGAGCCGCTTGACGTAGTTGTCGAGGCTCTCGCCCCGGGCACCCGGCCGTGAGGCGCTGATCGCGTCCGCGATCTGTACAACGGTCGCCTCGATGCTCTCCTGGTCGACCTCCTGGTGGTGCGCGGCAATCGCGTTGCAGACGACGGCGCTCACCCCGTAGCGGCGTGCGATATCGCCGCCGATCTGGGCATGCGGCCCCTCCACCTCGTGGTCGACCGCCTTGCCGATGTCGTGCAGGAAGCCACCCTTCTTCGACTCGGCGACGTTGGCGCCCACCTCAGCGGCAATCATGCCGGCCAGTCGGGCCGTCTCGACCGAGTGATTCAGGACGTTCTGGCCGTAGCTGGTCCGATACTTGAGCCGCCCGATGAGCTTGATCAGCTCAGGGTGAACACCCGGCACGGCAGCATCGTAGGCAGCCTGCTCACCGGCCTGGCGCATGACGATCTCAATCTCGGCGCGGCATTTGGCGACCGTCTCTTCGATGCGACCCGGATGAATCCGACCGTCGCTGATGAGCTTGGTGAGCGCCATGCGCGCGACCTCGCGGCGGACCGGGTCGAAGCCGGAGAGGACCACCGCCTCTGGCGTGTCGTCGATGATCAGGTCGACACCGGTCGCCTGTTCGAGGGCCCGGATGTTCCGCCCCTCGCGACCGATAATGCGGCCCTTCATCTCCTCCGAGGGGAGCGGCACCACGGTGACGGTTGCCTCGGAGGTGTGGTCGGCGGCGATTCGCTGCATGACCGTCGTCAGGATGCGACGTGCCCGCTCGTCACCCTCGTCGGTTGCCCAGCGCTCGATGTCTCGCACGTGCTGCTGTGCCTCGGCCTGCGCCTCGTCGACGATCTGCTGCATGAGCGCTCCCCGCGCCTCGGCTGCCGAGAGGCCGCTCACTCGCTCCAGCGCGACCAGCTGCCGCTGACGGAGCTCCGCGACCTCGGCGCGATGGCCCTCGATCTCGTTCAGCTTCTCCTCGAGGGTCAGCTCCCGACGCTCGAGCGCCTCCAGCTTGCGATCGAGGCTCTCGGATCGATCGAGGAGGAGGCGCTCCTGGCGCTGTAGGTCGGCACGCTTCTCACGGGCTTCCTCTTCCGACGCCCGTTGAAGCTTGAGGACCTCGTCCTTCCCCTCGAGGACGATCTCCTTCTGTTTGGCGCGTGCTTCGGTCACGATGCGGTCGGCATACGAGTCCGCATGCTTCACGCGTGAGGCCACGAACGCGCGCCGCGCGACGTAACCGATCACGACGCCGATGAGCGCCGCGACCGCCACGGCAAATACGGTGGCGATATCAGGCATCGGCTCCTCCGGTCGATGGAGCCCGCTGGTGGGCACACTCGCGTCCGCAAAGCGAACGCTGCAGGTTCATCGTCGTTGGCCCAGTCCGCCCATGAGTCAAGCGGCGGTTAAGGGTGGGAGGCAGTGTAGCGCAACGCAGGGCACCCCACCGTCGGAGCTCAGCCCGCGAAGAGGCGTCCCGCAAGGCGGATCATCTCCAGATCGCGCGGCAGGAAGTCCTGCAGCATGATGCGCTGCACGCCGGCGGCTTCCAGCGCACGGACGCGCTCCCAGGCCTGCTCGCTTGTTCCCAGGATCCAGCGTGAACGGCGCTCGGCAAGCCAGTCCTTCGTGTTGCTGCCGCCTCCGGTGGCGGTCAGCAGCTGGTGAACGCGGTCATCGAGCTCGCGATCCGTCTCGGCAACCAGCACGCCGACCATCGCCGAATACACGATCCCGTCCGGGTCCCGACCGATAGCCTGGGCCGCCTTCCTGACGTTGCCATATGCCTCGCGAACGCGCTCTGGGGTCCCCGATTGGCGGTTGAACTCGTCGCCATAGGTCGCGACCAGGCGCGCCAGGCGCGGACCGCCATCACCGCCCAGGATCAGATGCGGATGACGGCCACCACTGAAGGTCGGGCGCGGGCGGAAATGCGATCCGGCCACTTGCCAGTAGCGGCCCTCGAACGTCCATCCATCATCGGCGGTCCACAGCCCATTCACGATGGCGAGCGCTTCCTCGAGGCGGTCGTAGCGCTCTTTTAGGGGCGCGAAGGGAATGCCGAGCTCCGCATGCTCCTGCTCGTTCCAGCCGGCACCCATCCCCACCTCGATCCGTCCGCCGCTCATCTCGTCGACCGTCGCGACAAGCTTTGCGAAGCTGCCCGGGATGCGGAAGGTGACCGGTGAGACCAGGCTTCCAAGCCGGATCCTGCTGGTCTCGCGCGCGAGGCCGGCGAGCGTTCCCCAGGCGTCGGTAGTCGGAAGGCCGGCCTCGCCGGGGAACGAGGTGTAGTGATCGGAACGCAGCAGGGCCTCGAATCCCGAGGCCTCGGCGGTCCGGGCGATGGCCAGGATTTCGTCGTAGGCGAGCCCCTGCTGGGGCTCGATCATCAGGGCAAAACGCACCGGATCCCTGCCTCAGCCGCTCTCTTGCCCAGTAGCGCGCTCACGGAGAAGATCCTAGCGACCCGGGGCTCAGCAGGGTCAGTCGAGATCGCGCGCCTCCGGATCCTCAGCGACCCTCATTGCCCGACGCACGGTCTCAGGGTCGAAGCCACGGCGCATCAGGAACATGCCGATGCGCTGCTGTGCCGCGCGATCCTCGGGCAGTGGCCTCCCGCGCAGGTGCCGGGCCAGCGCGATCCGCGCGCGTTCGTCCTCGTTCAAGGGTCCTTCGAGCAAATGGCCGTCATCGGTCCCGTCCCCACCTTCGGCCAATCGATCCGGCTCCGCGCCCTCCAGCGTGGCAAGCTCATCGCGAAGCGCTTCGATCGCATCTCGGCCGACGCCATGCTGCCGAAGCTCGGCCTCGACCATACGCCGCCCGCGGGGTGCGTGCCGGTCACGCTGCTCCAGCCACCAGCGCGCGAATGCCATGTCGTCGACGTAGCCCAGCGCGGCGAGGCGGGCCAGGGTCGATTCGACGACATCGGGCGCCGCGGCCGCGCGGCGGAGCCGGCGTTCGACCTCCCATCGCGATCGTGGCCTCGTTCCAAGAAACCGGGAAGCGATCTCCATCGCGGCCTCAAGCCCAGGCGGCTGGGGTTCGACCGTCACGCGTCGACGCCGTCGCCCGGCCACCGTCAGCGGGCCGCCCAGTCGCGGGTCGCACGCCCCTCGAGCACGCGATCGGCGGCGGTCCATCCCAGCAACCTCGGCTGCGACCAGCCGTCCGCACGGATCAGGTGTTCGACCGCCTCGATATCGTCGACGCGAACTCGGTCCCAGGCGTGCACAACTTCACCATCTCCGAGCGACGGACCGACGTGTCCCCACTCGCGATGCTCGCCCTGCACCGGCCCGCCACAGGCATAGAAGACGAGGGCGCCACGAGGCGGCGGGGCGGCACGCTCCAGCGGATGCGTCCCATAGCGCGCCGCGGACTCTGCTGCTGAGTCGCCGCCAAAGACCTCGATCTGGTTCGCGCGCTCGTAGGCGTCCTCAACGAATGCGAGGCACCGGAGCGCGTAATCAGGCGACCCAAGGTGCGCGAGTGCCCAGGCTACTGCCAGCTCGACAAGTTCTCCGATGTCGTCCTGGCTCACGGACGCCGCTACTCCGCCTCGGCAATCCCTTCCACGCCGACATCGATGGAGGCGACCTTGCCGCGGATTTCATCCTCGACCTTGGCAGCCAGCTCCGGGTTCGCCTTCAGGAAGTCGCGGGCGTTCTCACGTCCCTGTCCCAGGCGCGTCTCACCGTAGTTGAACCAGGCGCCGGTCTTCGAGAGGACGCCGGCAGCGATACCGACGTCGAGGAGGCCGCCCTCGCGACTGATCCCCTCGTTGTACATGATGTCGAACTCCGCGAGCCGGAACGGACTGGCCACCTTGTTCTTCACGACCTTGACGCGCGTCCGCGATCCAATCGCATCCGTCCCGGTCTTCAGCGTCTCGATGCGACGGATGTCCATGCGCACGCTCGCGTAGAACTTCAGGGCGCGGCCACCGGGGGTTACCTCTGGGTTGCCGAACATGACGCCAATCTTTTCGCGCAGCTGGTTGGTGAAGATCAACGCGGTGTTGCTCCGGTTGATGGCACCTGTCAGCTTGCGCAGTGCCTGGCTCATCAGGCGCGCCTGCAGCCCCACGAAGCTGTCGCCCATGTCTCCTTCGATCTCCGCCCGGGGCACGAGAGCCGCGACCGAGTCGATGATCACCGCGTCGACGCCGTTGCTGCGGATCAGCGTTTCCGCGATCTCGAGCGCCTGCTCCCCGGTGTCCGGCTGGCTGACGAGCAGCTCATCCACGTCGAGGCCGACATTGCGCGCGTAGTTGGGATCGAGCGCGTGCTCGGCGTCAATGAACGCCACGATCCCGCCCAGGCGTTGCGCGTTGGCACCGATGTGGTAGCAGAGCGTCGTCTTGCCGCTCGACTCCGGCCCGTAGATCTCCGTGATCCGCCCACGCGGCACGCCACCGACGCCGAGCGCCAGGTCCAGGGCGATGGAGCCCGTGGGGATCACCTCGACGGCGAGCTTCGCCCCCGAGTCGCCGAGACGCATGATCGCCCCACGACCGAACTGCTTCTCGATCTGCAGGATTGCCGCATCGACGGCGCGGCCTCGTTCGCCACCATTGCGCTCGACTGGGGTCTGCGGCTGGGCAGGTGCCACCGGGGCGTCCATGATCTCTTGCTACTCCTTCAATGACGGCTCCCGGAGGACGCTGAGGTCACTCGCTGTCGCCGGGCTCGCTGCGTGGCTTGCGCTGGGGCCTGATCACCTCGACGGTGTTCGATGGCGGAGCCTCGTAGGCCGTCATCGGTGGGCTCTTGGGCGCCTTCTCCTTGGGCTTTCGTTTCGTCTGGTGACGCGGTCGATCTCGGCCCTTGGCCATTACTTGGAACCTCCGATCCGGGCCGGTCGCGATGGCTGGCAGCATCGCCGATGATGGCTTATCGGCCAATTACCGGCGGCTTAGCACCCGCCCGGCGCTCACGTAGCGCGCCTCCACGGCATTTCGAACCGATGCGTACGACCCGTCGGCCAGCCCGGCGCGGATGGCACGCATCAGGTCCAGAGTATAGGTGACGTTATGGACCGTCGCGAGGCGGTACGCGAGCAGCTCCGCGCTCCGAAACAGGTGCGCAAGGTAGGCGCGCGAGTGGTTCGTGCATGCCTCGCAGGAGCACTCCGCGTCGAGCGGCGCGGGGTCGTCCTGGAACCGGCTGTTGCGCAGGTTGAGCTTGCCCTCGCGGGTCCACACCTGCCCGTTGCGTGCAACGCGGGTGGGCAGGACGCAGTCGAACAGGTCGATGCCGTGCTCGACGGCGGTGAAGAAGTCGAGCGGCGAGCCGACGCCCATCAGGTAGCGAACCCGGGCATCGGCCGCAAGCGCATCGGCGACCACCTCGAGGGCGTCGGACATCTGCTCCCTGGTCTCCCCGACCGAAAGGCCGCCGATCGCGATCCCCTCGAACGGAAGCGACGCGATCATCGCGGCTGACTCGCGCCGCAGTTCCGGGTCGACGCCCCCTTGCACGATCCCGAACAGGGCCTGGTCCTCGCGGCTGCGGGCCAGCAGGCAGCGCGCGGCCCAGCGATGGGTGCGCGCCATCGCCGCGGCGACCGTGGCGCGCGGCAACATCGGGTCGACCGGCTCATCGAAGACCATGGCGATGTCGGCGCCCAGCAGCTCCTGGACCTCGATCGCGCGTTCGGGCGTCAGCCGCTGTGGCGAACCGTCGAGGTGGCTGGTGAAGGTCATGCCATCCTCGTCGACCGTACCGAGATGGCCAAGGCTGAAGACCTGGAAGCCACCCGAGTCGGTCAGGATCGGTCCCTCCCAGCCCATGAAGCGATGCAGCCCACCCAGCCGCGCGATCCGCTCTGCGCCAGGGCGCAGGCTCAGGTGGTAGGCGTTGGCCAGGATGACCTGGGCGCCGACCTGCGATAGGTCCGCCGGGGTCAGGCTCTTGACGGTCGCCTGCGTTCCGACGGGCATGAACTGCGGTGTCTCGATGCTGCCATGCGGCGTGACGAGCCGACCCAGGCGTGCCCGGCCGATCCCGGTGGGTCGGAAGCGGAACGCGATAGGAGCCGGCATGCCACGCAGCATACGGGTGGAGCCGGCGCCGGTTTTCGGTCCGCTACTCGCCACCGGGGTCGGTATCGGCTACCGTGTGCCACCGGAGGTGCCACGAGCTTGCGGCTAGCCGAGTGGCCTCGGATGCCCTTCCTGCGCGACGAGCTGTGCACCTGGGTTCAGGAGCACCTGGCGACGCTCGGCGTTGAGGAGATTGCGATCTTCGCGGTTGAGGATGGAGTAGCCGGCGACGGACGTCGCGTCCTGGTCGCCACCGAGATCGGTCTCGTGGACTACCGGTACGGGCCGCAGGAGTCGACCGCTCGCTTCTCGTTGGCGGGGCGCCTCCATCCCTGGCAGGCGGTGCAGGGAGTCGATCTGCGGGTCGAGACGTCGCGCCTCTGGGCACTCGAGCACCGCACCAGCTGGTCGCTCGCCATCGCGCGTCCACGATTCAGCACCATGACCGACGATCCCGACCTCGGGCGCGCCCTCGGCGATTTCGCCAAGGCCGCCGCCATCATGGCCGGGACATCTGGTTCCCCCGTCGACGAGGCGCCGGAGGTCGAGGATCCGCCGTCCATCCAGCACGCGCCTGCTGAGGAGAGCGGGCCGACCGACGCGCCCGGGGAGGCGAGCATGGGACTGACCGCGCTGAGACCGATTCAGCGGCCGGTGGGGCCGGGGCCTACAGAATCAGCATCGCGTCCCCGAAGCTGAAGAATCGGTAGCCACCCTCCAGCGCAGCGCGGTATGCGGCCAGGAGGGTGTCGCGGGCCGCCAGCGGCGACGCCCGCCGCATGCCATCCCCGACGAACGCGCTCACCAGGACGAGCAACGAGCTCCGCGGCAGGTGGAAGTTCGTGATCAGCGCGTCGACCGACACAAACCGATGCGGCGGCATGATGTACAGGTCGGTCCAGCCCGATGCCAACCCTGACCGAGCAGCCGTCTCGAGGACGCGTACCGTCGTCGTCCCGACCGCCACGATCCTGCCGCCAGATGTGCGGGTATCGTCCATCAGCGCGGTCGTCTCTGCCGGGACTCGGTACCACTCGCGATGGATCTGGTGCTCGTCGATGTGCTCGCCCTCGAGGGGCCGGAAGGTGTCGAGCCCCACGTGCAACGTGACGACCGCCCGCCGAATCTGGCGCACCTCGAGGCCGACCAGGAGCTCTGGTGTGAAGTGCAGGCCCGCCGTCGGCGCGGCGGCCGATCCCGGCGGCCGGGCATACACCGTCTGGTAGCGATCGCCGGGCGTCGAGCGATCGCGAATGTACGGAGGCAGCGGCATCTCGCCGACCTCGGCCATGATCGCCAGCGCGTCCCGCGGAAAGGTGATCGCCCGCGTGCCGCCGGGAAGCCGCTCACCGATCATCAGCGCTTCGCCGCCGCGAATCGTCACCGCCTCCCCGCTCCGCAGCCGGCGCGATGGGCGGACGAGCGCCTCCCACCGCCCGTCGTCCATCTCCCGGAGTGCCAGCACCTCGGCATTGCCACCCCCGGGTCGGGTGCCCCGCATGCGGGCAGGGATCACGCGGCTGTCGTTGACCACCAGCAGGTCGCCAGCGCGCAGGCACTCCCCCACCTCGCGGAAGACGGTGTGGCGCAGGGCCGGTCGCCCAGGACGCGATGCGCCGCGGTCGAGGACGAGCAGCCGGGAGGCATCGCGCGGTTCGGCGGGCGTCTGGGCGATCGCCTGCGACGGAATCTCGTAGTCGAAATCGGCGACTCGAAGCCGGCGGTTCATTCCGCCGGAAAGGCTAGCGCCCGGCCGACAGATCGGTCGGGCGCCATCGGTCCACGGATGCTCGCTATTTGATGAACGCGTTGATCCAATCTTGCGCGAAGAAGATGGCGAAACCGATCGAGACGACCCACATCAGCCAGTGAATCTGCCCCATCTTGCCGCGCACCACCTTGATCAGCACCCAGCTGATGAAGCCAGCGCCAATACCGACGGTGATTTCGAATGTCAGTGGCATGAGGATCATCGTAAGGAGTGCGGGCAGACCCTCCTCCACGTCCCCGACGGGAATGTCCTTGACCAGGGTAAACATGAGGTAGCCGACCAGCACCAGGGCCGGGGCGGTCGCTGCCGCGGGAACGATGAGGGCGATCGGTGAGAGCAGGATGGCGAGCAGGAAGAGCACGCCGGTCACCACCGAGGCAAACCCGGTCCTGCCACCGTCAGCGACGCCCGCAGCGCTCTCGATGTAGGTGGTGTTCGAGCTGATCCCGGCCGCGCCACCGGCAACCGCCGCAAGGCTGTCGACGAGGAGGACGCGACCGACTCCCGGAACGCTGCCGTCCTCTTCTGTGAGGCCGGCCTCAGCCGCTACGCCCGTAACGGTCCCCATGGTGTCGAAGAAGTCGCTGAGCATGATCGCAAAGATGGTCAGCAGCGCTGCCACGATGGGCAGCTGACCGAAGACCTGACCGACGTCGAACTGGCCCAGCGTGTCGAACTTGGGTGTTGCGATCAGGTCAGCCGCGGGAGGGACCTTTGCGACCCCAACCACGAGGGCGAGCACCGTGGTGAGGAGGATGCTGATCACGAGTGCCGCCTTGATCCGCATGACCCACAGCACGATCGTGATGAGCAGCCCGGCCAGGAAGACCCACTGAGCCGTGGTCGTCGGGAACGAGATGGTGACCAACGTCGCCGGGACGTTTGACTTGATCAAGCCGCCATTCGCGAAGCCGATGAAGAGGA
Source organism: Chloroflexota bacterium (assembly GCA_030774375.1). The sequence goes on from JALYLE010000265.1 coordinate 34,884, forward strand.
TGAAGAGCCCGATTCCCACCCCGATGGCACGCTTGAGTGCGAGGGGAACGGCGTTCATGATCGCTTCCCGCAGGCCAACGACCACCAACACCGTTATGAGGACGCCCTCGAGGACGATGACGCCCATCGCACCCTGCGCGCTCAGACCCTTGGCCGTCAGGGAGTACGCGACGATGCCATTGATCCCCAGGCCGGCGGCGAGTGCGAACGGGTAGTTGCCGATCACTCCCATCGCGATCGTCATCACTCCCGCCACGAAGGCGGTCGCCGCGGCGATGGTTGCAAGGGTGAAATGCGGGTCGGCGTGCTTGGTTGCTGCGAACCCGCCGGTCAGAATCGATCCATTGACGAAGAGGATGTACGCCATGACCACAAATGTGGTCAGGCCGGCGCGCGCCTCGGTAGCGAGATCTGTCCCCCGCTCGCGGAACTTGAAGTACGAAGCGATTGCGTCCACCGGTCAGGAACCCTCCGCTACCCTCCTGCGGCCGCTCGCTGGTACCGCGTACCGACCCGCGGCGCGACCAGCGCGGATCGTAGCGCCCTGATACCGGCAGACGACGCCGATTTTCGCGTGCTTGCCGGTTCGGCCGGCTCGACTCGTCACTTGCCGCGCTAATGCGCGTTAACCAGGTGAGCAGGCAGCCGACTCGTCACCTGCTGCGCTGATGCGCGTTAACCAGGTCAACAGACGCCTTGCCCGTCGATCGATCCCGGTGTGAGCACGAAAACGACGTCTTGGACTGCGCAACGCCGCCATCGAGTCGCCTAACGCGCATCACGGCAGCAGATGACCAGTCGATCGGTTCTGCAAGGGGAATAGCACCTAACGCGGTCCCTCCAAGTGGGCGCAGCGCGCCTGCGCGGCGTCAGCGGCGGGTGAACAGGTTCCAGAGCACGGTCAGGAGCAGGGAGGCGAGGAGCATGGTGGTGATCGGGAAATAGAAGCCGCCGTTCTTGCCGGTGATCGCGATATCGCCTGGCAGGCGACCGATGGGGACCTTGATTCCGAGTACCGCGAGGCCCCCCAGGACGACCAGGATGACACCCACGATCAGTATGATGCGGCCGATCTCCGGCGGCATCGGTCTAGACCTCGTCGAAGAGGCCGCGCTGTCGGACGCTCGTCTGTGCCGTCGCCGCCGCCTCGGGTGGCGTCAGGCCCAGGTGCTTCCAGGCACCGGGGGTGAGCTGCCGACCGCGCGACGTGCGGGCCAGCAGCCCGGTCTGCATCAGGTACGGCTCGATCACATCCTCGAGCGTCTCGACCGGCTCGCTGATCGTGGCGGCCATCGTCTGCAGGCCAACCGGACCGCCGCCGTGGTGCTCGGCCATCGCGCGAAGCAGCTGACGGTCCATCGCGTCCAATCCGCGCTCGTCGATGTCGAGGAGGTCCAGCGCGGCGGTCGCGAGCTCGGCGCTCACCGCGCCATCCCCGCTTCCCCGAACCTGCGCGAAGTCGCGGACGCGCTTCAGGAGCCGGTTGGCAATGCGCGGCGTGCCGCGGCTGCGCCGAGCCACGATGGATGCGGCCTCCGGAGCGAGGTCGACCTCGAGGATGCCGGCGCTGCGACGCAGGATCTGCTCGAGCTCCGGTCGGCTGTAGTAGTCGAGCCGATACGTGGCGCCGAATCGATCGCGCAGCGGGCCGGTGATCGACCCGATGCGGGTCGTCGCGCCGATCACGGTCAGCGGTTCAATCTGCAGCCGGACGGTTCGGGCGCCGGGACCCTTGCCCAGTACCACGTCCAGGACGAAGTCCTCCATCGCGGGATACAGGATCTCTTCGACCACGTGGCTGAGGCGATGCACCTCATCCACGAAGAGCACGTCGCCGCGGCCCAGGCTGGTTAGGACCGCGGCCAGGTCGCCGGCGCGTTCGATGGCGGGACCCGATGTCGTCCGGATCTGCGCTCCGAGCTCGCCGGCAACGATGTTGGCCAGGGTCGTCTTGCCCAGTCCCGGGGGCCCGTACAGGAGGATGTGGTCGACCGGCTCCGAGCGCTGGCGCGCTGCATCGATGAGGATCGCGAGGTTCTCCTTGATGCGATCCTGCCCGGCGAACTCGTCCAGGCGCCGGGGCCGGACGGTCGATTCGAGCGCGAGGTCATCCGGGGCGGCCTCGGAGGTGCTGACTCGTTCGATGGTCACGAGGTCGGGGCTCCTGCGCGCCGCGAATCGAACATGTGACCGATTCTACGCGCCCCCGCCGCGGCGCCGGCGGGATTGAACCGCGCGTCCGGCGGCGGTGTAGTGGAAGATACATGCCTCTGGTCCGCATGCCCGCCTCATGCGAAGGGGTCACCTCCGTCGTGTCGTTCATGGTCCCGCGCTCCCCAACTCCGCGCTCACCAACTCCGCGCGCCCGCCCAACCGCGCGGGCATGAGCCTGCTCCAAGAGGCCTGGCACGTCGTCATAAGGCGGACCCGCGCCGACTGGCTCGTTCTGGCCGCCGCGGCGCTGGTCGTCTTCCTGGCGGTCACGTTGCTTGCGGCGGGCGCCATCTATGGCGATGCGGTAGCGCTCAGCGGATTGCATCGGGCGCTGCGCGACGCGCCGGTGGGCCAGTCGAACCTTCAAGTCAGCGTCGCGGCGATCGACCACCCCACCGAGCGCACCGCGGCCGTCAATCGCACGATCGACGATCTGTTCGGGTCGCTCGAGCCGGCCGTGATCGCCTCGGGGCGTTCCGGCTCCTTTGCCCTTCCCGGTCAAGACCATGCATCAGTAAGCGAGCTCGCCGTATTCGACTTCGCCGACGGGATCGCGGACCACGCGACGCTCGCCCAGGGCGCGTGGCCCGCAACCGGCGCGCGCGGGACGGTCGAGGCGGCGATCTCTGAGGCCGTCGCCCAGGGCCTGGGACTCAAGGTTGGCGACGCGCTCGTCATGCCAAGCCGCCTCCAGCAGGGGGCAGAGGTCACGGTCAGCATCGTCGGGATCTATCGGATCGCGAGCCCTGCGGATCCGTACTGGTGGGACGATCAGCTCGATCTCGAGGGGGTCGTCCCTGGGAAGCCCTACTCGACCCACGGCCCGTTCATCGTGAGCCGCGAAACGTTCCTGACCGCCATTCCGCCGTCTGGCGCGCACCTGATCTGGCGCGCCTATCCGGACTACGCTCGCTTGGGCCTCGGAGAGGTGGACTCGCTGCAAGTGCGCGCAACGAGCGCACGCCCGGCATTCGTCACTGCGCTCCGCGACCCGGACGTGGAGGTCAGGAGCGGGCTCCCGGATCTGCTCACCGACTTGCAGCGCGCCCTCCTCGCGACCCGGACCAGCGTCCTGCTGGTGACCGTCCAGCTGGCCGTCCTGGCGGGGTACGCCCTGGCCATGACGGCAGGGCTCCTCGTGGAGCAGCGGCGCTCCGAGACGGCGATGCTCCGTTCGCGGGGCGCCGATACAAGCCAGGTCGGCGCCCTCGCGCTCATGGAGGGTGTCCTCGTGGCGATACCCGTCGCGCTGCTGGCGCCGTACACCGCGAGCCTCGCCCTCGCGCTCCTCAACACCGCCGGTCCGCTCGCCTCGATCGGGTTGCGGATCGACCCGGAGGTGACGCCGCTCTCCCGCATCGTTGCCCTCGTCGCCGCGGCAGCCTGCATCGCCGGACTCACGATCCCGGCCTTGCGCGCCGGCCGCGTGTTCATGGAACAGCGTCGCGGCCGGGGGCGGCAGCTTCGGCTGGGGGCAACGCAGCGCGCGGGCCTCGACATCGCCTTGCTGCTCGTCGCGGCCATCGGTCTGTGGCAGCTCCAGCGCTACGGGGCTCCCTTGACCCGCAGCGTCCAGGGACAGCTCGGTATCGATCCGCTCCTCGTCGCGGCGCCGGCACTCGGGCTGCTGGCGGGTGGTGTCCTTGCCCTGCGGATCGTGCCGCTCATCTCCCGGGCGATCGAGGGATTCGTGACGCGGACGCGCGGGGCCGTTGCGCCACTGGGAGCCTGGCAGCTGGCGCGTCGTCCCGGACGCTATGCGCGCGCCGGCCTGCTCCTGATCCTCGCCCTCGCCCTGGGCATCTTCTCCGCGGCGTACGCTAGCACCTGGACCGATGCCCAAGCGGACCAGGCCGATTTCCAGGTCGGCGCCGATGTACGCATCAGCAACGCGGGGCGCGCCGGCGACGTCCACCCCATCGATGCCTCCGGCGCGTACGAGGCTCTCGCCGGCGTCGAGCATGCCATGGCGGTGTCGCAGGGTACGGCAGGTCTGCCCCGATCGATCGCAGCCCGTCTGGTGGCGATCGACGCGGCGACCGCGCCCGCGGTCATTCGCCTGCGACCGGACCTGGCCAAGACGACCCTGACCGGCCTCGCCGCCTCGCTGGCAGGCCCGCGACCGGACGTCACGTTACCCACGCTGCCCGCGGACGCGCGCCAGCTGGCCATCACGATCTCGATGACGGTGAACCCCGACCCGGATGGCCAGGTCCGAGGGGCCCCATTCGGCGTCTCGCTGGTGGTCCGGGATGCACGTGGCTTGATGCATCGGCTGGAGGCCGGACAGCTGACCGCGCTTGCCAACCAGACCACCCGGCTCACGGCTGACCTTACTGATCCGGCCGCCGGTGCCGCCGCGGTGCCTCGCGGTCCGCTCCAGATGGTTGCGATGGAGCTCTGGACGCAGGTCCCGGTGACGGGCCTCCAGGTCACCGGCCAGGCGAAGATCCTTCGGCTGGAGGTTGCGACCAGCACTGCGGACTGGCGACCACTCGAACTCGATCCGGGCACCGGTGGATGGCAGGTGACCCACTACGTGCGCATCGGCGTCGATTCCGGTCTGGTCGCTCCCCAGCCAGCCGCCCCCAGCATCGCCGCCTTCTCCTTCGCCACCGGTGTGAGCTTCGGGGGCCTGACCTCGCAGATCACCTTCGCGGTGCAGCCGGGTGGGGTTGCAACCGCCAAGGTTCCGAGAGCCCTGGCCATCCTGGTCGACACCGCCTTCCTCCGTGCGACGGCGGCGCGCATCGGCGACGAGATACCCGTCGACCTGGGTGGCGGCGTTGACAACGTCTCCGTGGCGGGCTCGCTGACCGCCTTCCCGACATCGCAACCTGGGGAGCCTACGATCATCGTGGACCTGCCGACGCTCCAGCTTGCGCAGTACCGAGCCTCGGGGCAGGTCGAGGAGCCCGATGAATGGTGGCTGGCGGTTCAGCCCGCAAGGGTCGACGCGGTGCTGGCCGCCCTGCACCGCGGTCCGTTCCTGCGATCGACGGTCGGGGCCAGCACGGCACGAGCCCAGCAGCTGCGCAGCGACCCGGTTGCCGTCGGCATCATCGGCGCGCTGACGATCGGGGTCCTGGCCGCCGCGGTCTTTGCTGCCGTCGGATTCGCCTCCAGCTCGGCAATCTCCGCACGTGAGCGGCTCTCCGAATTCGCGCTGCTGCGGGCGGTAGGCCTCTCGCGCCGTCAGCTGTCAGGCTGGCTCGCCCTCGAGAACGCCCTCTTGGTCGTGATGAGCGCGGTCGCCGGGACGGCCATCGGCCTCGCCATCTCGTGGGCCGTCCTACCGTCAGCCCTGCTCGCCGAGGATGGGCGCCAGCCCGTTCCGCCGCCCACGATCCTGGTGCCGCTGCAGGTCATCGGGCTGTTCGAAGCCGCGTTGGTGGCGGTGCTGGTCGTGCTGGTCCTGTTGCTGACCGTCTTCCTGCGCCGGCTGGGGCTGGGCGCCGTGCTGCGCGTCGGCGAGGAATAGGCCGATGCGATCCCTGTGGGCAACCCTCGCCACGCCGATCCTCCAGCTGCGCCGGCTGCGCGTCGAGATCCTCGGCGTGGCACTCCTGGTCGGATTGCTGGCGATCACGAGCTTCGTCTTCGCCGCGGGGCCTCGCCTTGCCGACCGGGCGTGGCAGAGCGGACTCCAGTACGAGCTGCGGACGGCCACTCCGGCACAACGTGGGGTCGAGACGGTCGAGTCGACTCAGCTCCAGCTCGCCGGCGACGCCGATCCGGCCCTGCTCGCCCAGGCAGCCGACTTCCAACGGAGCGAGCTACCAGCATCAGTCCGCGCTATGGTCAACGGCCGCTCGGTGGTCGTCACCTCGCTCAACTTCACCGTGACCTCGCCTCCCGTCGATGACCAGCCGGTCACACCGCGACCCCAATCAATCCGATTGCGCGCCCACACGGATGCCGCAAGTCACCTCCAGGTCGTGGCCGGGAGGTTCCCCCAGCCGGCGAGTGGTACCGAAGGCAGCATCCTCGAGCTAGCCCTCTCACCACAAACCGCCGGTGCCATGCGCTTGGCCGTCGGCGATCGGATTGGGCTGCGGGCGGATAGCCGGGACGGCGTCCTCTTCGGCCTCGACCCGACGACAACGCTTCAGCTCGAGGCGGAAGTGGTCGGCCTGGTAAAGGCCCGGGACCGCGGCGACCCCTACTGGTTCGGCAACCTGGGGATCGACGATCCGGACGTCAACCCGCTGACCCAGCACGTGAGCGGCGTCGCCTTGATCTCGAGCGGCACCCTGCTCACCCTTGGCCAGGGCGACATCCCGTTTGGCTACCAGGTGCGCCTGCGCTACCAGGTCGACCCGGCCGCAGCACGACTCGAGCAGCTGGACGCACTGCGCGACGACCTGCGGCGCCTCCAACTCCGGTTCCGCGGCAGCGCCGAGCAGCTCACGCTACGCACCGGGCTTCCCGCGCTCCTCGACGAGTTCACGGCGCGTCGCGCGCCGGCCGAGGCGGTCCTGAGCGTGGTCGCGATCGGTGTCCTCGGGGTGGCGCTCCTGGCGGTAGCCGTCGTGGCTCGCCTGCTCGCCGCGCGCCGCAAGGAGGGCATTCTGCTGTGGCGGACGCGCGGCGCATCGGCGCGACAGGTGGTTGGCGCGCAGCTCCTCGAGGCGGCGGCGATTGCCCTTCCGGCGGCGGCATTGGGGAACCTGGCGGCGGCCCTCGCCTGGCCCGGGATCGGCGACGACGTCGGGCGGCGCGTCGCCCTCGCCGTTGGTGTGGCGGCGGTGGCAACGTTGACCGTGATCGGCGCCACGCTTGCCTTTGGTCCACTGCATTCGACCCGCGAGACGGCGCCGGAGGTCATTCCCTCGCGGCGTCGACTGGTCGCCGAGGCGACAGTCATCGTGCTGGCGATGACTGGGCTCTACCTCCTCCGCCTGCGCGGGATTGGCGTCTCCGCGACCGACACCTCGGGTGGCGGGGGCGTGCCCGCGGGTGCCGACCCGTTCCTCGCCGCGGTTCCCGTCCTCCTGGGGGTCGCACTGGGTCTCGTCGTCGTCCGCGCCTTTCCCTTCCCGGTGCAGCTGCTCGGCTGGATGGCCGCGAGCCGTCGCGATCTCGTGCTGGCGCTGGGCCTGCGCCAGGTTGGACGGGCACCCAGCGCGCACACCCTTACCCTGCTCGTCGTCCTCCTGGCCATGGCCGTCGCGACCTTCTCCTCGGTCATCACCACGACGATCGAGCGTGGCCAGCAGGCCGCTGCCTGGCTCAGCGTCGGTGCGGACTTCCAGCTCGAGGGGGTCGCCGGCACGACGCTCCCCGACAACGTCAGTCTCGATGGATTGCCGGGCGTTACGGGCAGCGCGCGCGCGCTCCTGGCGCGCCAGGTGCCGATCTCGCGTGCGGAGTTCGGCTCGATCGCCACGCTGCTCGCCCTGCAAACCGGCGACTACGCGTCGGTGACCGCCGGTACTCCTGCCGACGCCAGCCTCCCGTCCAGGCTGCTCGAGGTGCCGCCCTCGAATGGAGTCGGGACCAGCCAGGCGCCGATCCCGGCCATCGTTACGCCCACGAAGCCTGGCGGCGGGACCTTCGCCGTCGGAGAAACCCTCTCGCTCGCGATCGACCAGGAGAACGTCCAGCTCCTCGTCGCCGAGGTGCGGGACCAGTTCCCGGGCCTCGCCGATGCAGGCAACTTCGTCATCCTGCCGCTTCCGTGGCTGCGCGCCGCGCTCCCCAAAGCGACGCTGCCGGTTACACGGGCCTACCTGCGTGCGGGCGACGCCGACGAGACGACGCTGCGCACGGCGATCCAAGAACGCTGGCCACCCGCCATCCTCGTCGCGCGCCAGACGGCGTATGACGCGCTGCATGCGTCGCCGGTGGTGCAGGCCGTGGCGGTTGGCTTCCTCCTCGGCCTGGCGGTCGCCGCCGCCTACGCGGCGATGGCCGTGGTCATCGCGCTGGCCCTGACGGTCGCACGACGCAGCCGTGACCTCGCCTACCTGCGCACGATGGGGCTCTCACCGGGACAGACCCTGGCAGCGCTCCTCGTCGAGCACGCCCCGCCGCTGGTCATCGCGGTGATCGCCGGGGGCCTGTTGGGACTGGGAGTCGCCATCCTCGTAGCACCGGGCCTCTCCCTGCAGGCGTTCACCGGTCCAGGGGTCGTCGTGCCGCTGCAGGTCGACCCGCTGGCCATCGCAGGGCTGGCGGCGGGCGTGGCACTGACCCTCGGCATCGGCGTCCTCGCCGCCAGCGCGGCCGCTCGGCGGGTGAGTCCGGCCCGCATCCTGCGAACGGGCGACGCGTGAATGCGCCAGCATGATGAGCGATATGACCGAACGACCGATTGACTCCGGATTCGCGCGGTCCATCGGCTCCGACGAAGAGATCGTCGACCTGGAGCCGAGCTACCGCCAGCTGCAGCAGCATGCGTCCGCAGCCGAGCGGCGCCCTTCGTTCGGGGCCGGATCGCAGATCATCTGCGACAACCTGGTCAAGATCTACAAGGTCGCCGACCTGGAGGTGGTCGCGCTGCAGAGCCTCGACCTTCTCGTCGAACCGGGTGAGTTCATGGCTCTCGTGGGCGCCTCGGGAAGCGGCAAGTCGACCCTCCTTCACATCCTGGGCGGGCTCGACACGCCGTCGGCCGGTCGCGCGATGGTGGCCGGCCACGATCTCGGCTCCATGACCGAGCGCGAGCGCGTTCACTACCGGCGCCACGTGGTCGGCTTCATCCGCCAGCAGACCGCCCTCAACCTGCTCCCGTACCTGACCGCCGCGGAGAACGTCGAGCTGCCAATGATCCTGGCCGGCATGCCGCCGGGTAAGCGGAAGCAGCGGACCGGTGAGCTGCTGGAGATGGTGCATCTCGGCGACCGTGCCCGCCATCGGCCCGACGCCCTTTCCGGTGGCGAGCAGCAACGCGTTTCGATCGCCGTTGCGCTTGCCAACGCGCCGCAGGTGATCCTCGCGGACGAGCCAACCGGCGAGCTGGATACGGCCACCAGCCACGAGGTATTCGACGTCTTCCGGCAGGTGGTCGACACGCTGGGCGTCACGATTGTGGTCGTCACCCACGACCCACTCGTCTCCGGGCAGGTGCGACGCACCGTGGGGATCAGGGACGGACGGACGAGCAGCGAGACCCTGCGGCGCACCGAGGCGGGTGACGACGGGGCGCATCGCGTGATCAGCGAGGAGTTCGCCGTCCTCGACCGCGCCGGCCGTCTGCAGCTCCCGCGGGACCAGGTCGACGCGCTCCACCTCGAGCACCGCGTTCGCCTCCGACTGGAGCCCGATCACATCGGCGTCTGGCCTGACCGCCGATCGCAGCCGAATCCGCCGCGCCAGGGATCGGCAACGGCTGAGGACGAGGAGAAGGCGCGATGATCGCCGCCCGGCGCGTCGCGCGACCTGGCGAGCGCAGCCTCGTGGAGGCTCGCTCCGTCAGCCGTGAATACCGCACCGGGCCGTCGGTGGTGCATGCGCTTCGCGGCGTGAGCATCGAGGTTCCGCATGGACAGCTGGTCGTGGTGCAGGGCCGCTCAGGCTCCGGCAAGACGACCCTCCTCAACCTCATCGGCGGACTCGATGAGCCGACCGGCGGCCAGGTCCTGATCGACGGACGCGACCTGAGCGACATGCGTGAACGGGAGCGCACCGACCTCCGGCGGCGGCGCATGGGCTTCATCTTCCAGGCATTTGGGCTCGTCCCGATCCTGACCGCCGCCGAGAACGTCGAGATCCCGATGCGCCTCGTTCGCCTGCCCGTCGAGGAGCGTGAGGCGCGAGTGGCCATGCTCCTGCAGCTCGTCGGGCTCGGTGAGCGAGCGCGGCACCGTCCCCACGAGCTCTCCGGCGGCGAGCAGCAGCGGGTCGCCATTGCCCGTGCGCTGGCCAACGCTCCTGAGCTGTTGATTGCGGATGAGCCAACCGGGCAGCTCGACTCGCAGACGGGCCGGACGATCATGACGCTGCTGCGCTCGATCGTGCGCACCGAGGGCGTCACGGCCATCGTCGCAACCCACGACCCGCTCCTGGTCGATCTCGCCGACCGCGTCGTCCAGCTCTCGGATGGCCAGCTGCTCACCGATTCATCCGGCCACCACCGGGCGCCGCCCGACGACGAAGGGGAGCGCGCGCCTGTGCCAGATCTCCGCGACCAGCCGTCGCCCCAGCTGGTGCCGCGCGATGAAGCCCCGCCACCGCGTCCACGTGACGGCGGGCCGCAGCCTCCGCGCACGCCGATGGAGGACGACGACTACCCGACCCGCTCCCCCTACGCGCCGCCGCGCTGAATGGAGCTGCCGGAGCGCAGGTCCAGCCGCATGCGCGGCAGCGTGCGGCCGGGTTCCGCGGCTGATGGGGTCTCGCCGATGACGACCCCGCCCATCGCCTCGTAGAAGCCAAGGGCATAGGGCTCCGCGTCCCAGTCCATGGATCGCGCTCCCCCCTCGCCGGCGACCCACGCGGCGTGCTCGAACAGCATCCGGCCATAGCCAGCCCCGATCTGCGTGGGCTCCAGCCAGAGATCCTCGAGCTCGGCTCGGTCGCCGTCCCTCCGGACCCGATGCCACCCGACGACCGTGCCGTCGAGCTCGAGCACCCACACCTCGTGACGCGCGACATCGACAGCGTCGAGTTGAAGGAGCGGGCGGACAGCCTCGAGGAAGGCTTCCGGATAGGGCCAGTGGGCCTTGGAACGGTGGGCAAGCTCGCGCAGCCGCGGAGCCTCGACCGGGCGAGCGCGTCGGATGGCGGCGGTCAGTCCCTCGCCTCGATGCGCCGCACGCGCTCGGCGAGTGCCTCCAGGACGGCGGTCTTGACGCTCGGGAAGTCGTCCATCAGCTGATGGAACTCGCGATGTCCGATGACCAGCAGTCGCGCGGCGCCGACCGCGGTGGTGGTTGCCGTCCGCGGCCTGCCGTCGATCAGGGCAATCTCTCCCAGGAAGTCGCCGCGCCCCAATGACGCGACCCTCCCGCCCCCGACCGTGACGTCGACCTGACCGTCCTGGACGATGAAGAATTCGTGGCCGGTCTCGCCCTCGCGCGTCAGCACCTTGCCATCGGGGACATCGATCTCGTCGGCCAGCCTGCTGAGCTCGTCGAGCTCGCGGCCGCGAATGCCGGCGAACAGCGGCACGCGTCGCAGATGGTCCAGCTTGCTGTCGCCCACCGCCGAGTCCTCCGTCGTTGCGCGCTCAGAATATCGCGCCCGAAGCCCGCGGCATAGAGGTCAAAGCTCGCTGGTCTCAGCGCATCTGCAGGCGCGGCAGCTCGATCATCGGACATCGGTCCATCGCGACCAGCAGGCCTGCGGCGCGTGCACGCTGGCCGGCCTCCTCGTCGATGACCCCGAGCTGCATCCAGACCGCCCGCGCACCGATCTCGATCGCCTCGTCGACGTGGACGCCTGCCAGGTCGGCCCGACGGAAGATGTCGACCACCTCAATCGGCCGGCCCCCGGCCCTCGCCGCCTCGGCAGCCGCCCTGAGGTCGGGATAGGCCTGACGCCCGTGGACCTCGTGCATCGCTGGATTGACCGGAATCACTTCGTAGCCATGCCCGATCAGGAAGCGGGAGACCTCATTACTGGCCCGCGCCGGGTTTGACGAGGCACCGACCACGGCCCACACATGGAACTCGGTCAGGATGCGACGCGTGGCCGCCGCGGAGTCATCCATCGATCATCGGGTGCGTGCCAGCTCCTGGAGGGCGCCCTTGATCCGCGCATCCAGGCCGCCGTCGGTCCCTGCCACCGCACCGGCGGCCCTGCGTGCCTCGACCGCCGTGTAGCCCAATGACTCGAGGGCGGCGACCACGTCGGAGTCGGCGGCCGCTCCCCCGCCGGCGGCCAGGCCAGCGGCATGGACCTTCTCCTTGAGCTCGAGCGTGATGCGCTGGGCTGTCTTGCGACCGACGCCGGAGACCGATGTGAACACGTCGAGGTCGTCGTTGAGGATCGCCAGCTGCAGCCTCGTCACCGGATGGGCCGATATGATCGCCAGCGCAAGGCGTGGCCCCACCTGGGTGACCGTGATCAGCTGCTCGAAGAACCCGAGCTCATCGAGCGTGGCGAAGCCAAAGAGCGCCTCCTGGTCCTCCCGCACGAGGTGATGGGTAAAGACCCGCACGTCGGTCCCGGGTCGCATGCGGGTCAGCAGCGACGGCCCCGCGATGACGCGATAGCCGATTCCTCCCACCTCCACCAGGGCGTAATCGCTGCCCAGGTGCGCGACCTGCCCACGGATGGAGCCAATCACGGCGCCGCCAGCTCACGTGGCTCGGCGGCGGCTCGATAGAGACAGCCAATCGCCGCCGCCAGCGCATCGGTCGCGTCATCCGTGGCGCCGTGAAGGGTCACTCCCAGCAGTCGCGCGACCATCTGGGCGACCTGACGCTTGTCGGCGGCACCATTGCCGCAGACCGCCTGCTTCACCTCGTTCGGCGTTGGTTCGTCGACGAGCAGGCCGGCATGCGCGGCGACGAGCAGCGCCACTCCGCGTGCCTGGCCGACCGCCATGGCGGTCTGCACGTTTCGCTGGAAGTAGAGCCGCTCGACCGCAATCCGATTCGGCCGATGCGTGGCGACCAGGACAGCGAGCGCCGACTCAAGCTCGGCGAGGCGTTGCGCGTCGGACCGGGCCGCGGTGGTCCGCACGACGCCGGCGTCGATCATGCGCAACCGATCGCCGTCCAGGGCCACGACCCCGAAGCCGAGCTGTGCGGTTCCCGGGTCGATCCCCAGTGCGATCACCCTCGCCGCATCGGCATCAGGCCACCGACGCCTCCAGCTGCTCGAGAAGCGCGTCGGGGATGTCGAAGTTCGCGTAGACGTTCTGGACGTCGTCGAGGTCTTCGAGCCGCTCGATGAACTGGAGGACGTGGCGAGCAACCTTCTCGTCGCTGATGTCGACGCGGGTCGTGGGTTCCATGGACAGCTCCGCGGAGGCGGGTGGGTAGCCCGCGGCCTCGAGGCCCTGGCGGACGCTCTCGAGGTCAGTGGGCTCGGTTGTCACCACGATCGCCCCTCCGTCCGGGCTGGACACATCGCTCGCTCCCGCGTCGATTGCGGCGAATGTCACCTCGTCGGGATCGCGTCCGTTCAACGGAAGCTCGATCAGTCCCTTTGGCTCGAATTGCCATGCGACGGGCGCCAGGGAGCCGCCCGACTTGGTGAAGATGCTGCGGATCTCGCTGGCGGTCCGATTGCGGTTATCGGTCATGGTGGTCACGATCACCGCCACGTTGTTCGGGCCGAAGCCCTCGTAGGTGATCTCCTCGAACTGCACGGCATCCGCGCCGCTGCCCGTTGCGCGCTCGATGGCGCGCCTGATGTTCTCGGCCGGCATCGAATTGGCGCGCGCCTTCTCGACGGCGATCCGCAGGCGGTAGTTGCCGTCTGCGTCACCGCCGCCCTGCCGCGCGGCGGTAATGATCTCTCGGGTCAGCTTGGTGAACAGCGCGCCACGCTTCGCGTCGTTGGCGCCCTTCTGTCGCTTGATCTGCGACCACTTGCTGTGGCCGGACATCGGTCCTCCTTCTGCAGCCTCATCCGAAGCGACCGATGTGCACGCTCGGAGTGCTCGACTCTCATTCGGTGGGTGGGCCTCGATTGTACCAATGCGGCCTCGTCGCCCGTGGTGCCGCCTACAGGTCGAAGCGCGCGCCCTCGGCCCCTTGCAGAACCTCGATCGAGGGCGTTCTGGCGGCGAGATCGGCCGCAAGCACGTCAAGTTCGTCATCGGAGTGGCCGGGATCGTGATGAAACGGCACGAGGCGCTTGACGTCGGCAAGCGTGGCAAGCGCGGCGAGATGCCCGATGGCGCTATGGCCCCATCCAACGTGGGACGTGTACTCATCGTCGGTGTACTGCGCGTCATGGATGAGCAGGTCGGCCCGGTGCACCAGTTCGAAGCCCGACGTCCATTCGGGCGCTGGCGGGAAGGTGCTGACGCCGAGCGCCGGCTCATGATCGGGAAGGTAGGCGACGGACCTGCCCTCGGCGTTGGTGATGCGATACCCGACCGTTGGACCGGGATGGCAGACGAGATCACTCCGGACCCGGAGAGTGCCAATCCGAACGTAGGGCTGGGCATCATGCAGCTCCAGGCGGCACGGCATGTCGCGCAGTCGAACCGGAAAGAGCGGCGGCGACAGGTAGCGGCTGATGCGTGTGTGGAGTGACATCGTGATCGACGGCGGACCCCAGACGTGCACGTCCAGATTCGGCCGGTAGATCGGCGCGAAGAAGCCAAGTCCCTGCAAGTGATCCATGTGGAGGTGCGTGATCAGGATGTCGACGCGAGGTACACGTGGCGGAATCGTGATGCCAAGTGGCCGAATGCCGGTGCCGGCATCGAGGATGAGGTGCTCGCCGTCCTCGCCGACGACGAGCACCGTCGCGGTGTTCCCTCCGTACCGGATGGTGCTGGAGCCGGGCGACGCGAGCGATCCGCGCGATCCCCAGATCTCGACTCTCATGCCGGCTCTTTCTTCGGGGCGTCCACCCAGAAGATGGCTGCCGCGCCGAGGACCTTGCCACCCTGTCCGATGAGCGGAATCGCGGTGACGGTAACGTCGAATCGCTCGCCGTCCGGCCTCTGGTACAGGATCGAGTCGTGGACTGGCCTTCGTTCACGCAGCGCGCGCGCCAGGGGAATCTCCTCGACGGCGAGCGATTGGCCAGAGGTTGTATTGAAGAGCGGAAACTCCTTGACCCACGCCGCGAGCGGAAGCTCCACCACGTCGTCGAATCGGTAGCCGAGCACCGCCTCTGCCGCTTCGTTGTAGAAGAGGAGCTCGCCCTCGTGCCCCACGAGAAACATGGGGGTTGCCAGGTACGAGGCAAGCTGACGGGTGAGGATCAACTCAAGCGGCATCTGTGCCATGTCGGTGCTTTCCTCCGGCATCCAGACCGCTAGTCTGGCAGCACTCACGCCAAGATTCGAGGCTTCGCAGCGCGCCAGTCGCCGGGCCTCTGCTTGATCGCTCTAAACGCCGACGCCCACCTATAATCGGTCCCCACCGCCGAGACCAATAGGCGCGCCCAGCGCTTAGTCCTGCTGGCCGTCGCCCACCAGTCGCTGGCTCAACTGCGTGACCACGCGACAGCGCCCAGAAGGCTCAAGGAGGACGATGACGCTGACGACACCCGACAGGATTCGGAACGTTGCCCTGATCTCCCACGGTGGCGCCGGCAAGACGAGCCTCGCCGAGGCGATGCTTTTCGACGCCGGCGCCATAGCTCGCCTGGGGAGCGTGGATGCCGGGACCGCCACTCTCGATCACGACCCCGAGGAACAGAAACGCAAGCAGAGCATCAATCTGGCGATCGGGTCGCTCGAGCACGAGGGGGTGCGCATCACGATCGTCGACACGCCTGGCTACGCCGACTTTCAGGCCGATGTGGTGGCCGCGCTCTCGGCGGTCGACGCCGCGGTGGTCGTGGTCGACGCCTCGGCGGGCGTAGAGGTCGGGACCGAGGAAGTCTGGAGGCTTGCCAACGAGCGTTCCCTGCCGCGCTTCATCTTCGTCAATAAGATGGACCGCGAGAACGCGAACTACGACGCGGTCCTCGACCAGCTGAAGGCGCGCTTCGGGCCGAAGATTGCTCCGGTCTACCTGCCGATCGGCACCGCGGAGAGCTTCCGCGGCTACGTCGACGTGATCGAGCAGCACGCCAGCATCTACGAGAACGGCACACCCAAGGAGGTGCCGATCCCCGACGAGCTGCGCAGCGGGGAGGAGTCACGCCGCGAGGCGCTCGTCGAGGCCGCTGCCGAAGCCTCGGACGAGCTGATGATGAAGTACCTCGATGGCGAGCCGCTGAACGACGACGAGATCGAGCAGGCGATGCACAAGGGAACCCGCGAAGGGAGCGTTGTCCCGGTCTTTGTGGGGAGCGCGCTGAAGAACATCGGCGTGCGTGAGCTGGTGCGCATGATCGCCCGTCACATCCCCTCTGCCGCCGAGGTCACCCCGCGCACCACGATCGACGGCAAGGAGATCGCTCCGGACCCGAAGGCGCCCTTCGTCGCGCAGGTCTTCAAGGCCACCGCCGACCCCTTCGTGGGTCGGCTCAGCCTGTTCCGCGTCCTGGCCGGGACGCTCCATTCCCAGGGCCATCTGTACAACGCCACGAAACGGACCGACGAGCGGATCGGAAACCTGCTCGGCGTCCTGGGAAAGGACCAGGAGAACCTGGAGCAGGTCGGACCGGGAGACATCGCGGCGGTCGCGAAGGTCACGTCAACGACCGCCGGCGACACCCTGGTCGCCGACAAGGAGCACGCGCTGCAGCTGCCAACCTTCACCTTCCCCGAGCCGTCGCTCCAGGTTGCGATCGAGCCCGAGAGCAAGGCCGACCTGGACAAGCTGGGGCAGGCGCTCAGTCGGCTGCTGGAAGAGGAGCCCTGTGCGCGCATCCGCCGCGAGGAGGGCACCGGGGAGACGATTCTGACCGCGATGGGCGACGCCCACGTCGACGTCATCGTCGAGCGTCTCAAGCGGAAGTTCGGCGCATCGGTGAAGGTCGCTACACCGCACGTGCCGTACCGCGAGACGATCCGGCGCCCGTCGAAGGTGGACAACAAGTTCAAGCGCCAGACCGGCGGGCACGGACAGTACGGTCATGTGGTCATCGAGTTCGGACCCGGGGACGCCGGCACCGGGTTCGAATTCGCGGACAAGATCGTGGGCGGCGCGGTTCCGCGCCAGTACATCCCCGCCGTCGAGAAGGGCCTCCGCGAGGCGATGGCCGAGGGAGTGCTCGCCGGATACCCGGTCGTCGACGTCCGGGCCACACTCGTGGACGGCAGCTACCACACCGTCGACAGTTCGGAGATGGCGTTCAAGATCGCGGCCTCACAGGCGCTCAAGAAGGCCTTCGAATCGGGCGACGCGACGCTTCTCGAGCCAATCCTGGAGGTCGAGGTGGTGGTCCCGGACGAATACATGGGCGACGTCATGGGTCAGCTGACGTCCAAGCGCGGGCACGTGCTGGGAATGGACCCGGCGGATGGCATGCAGCACCTTCGAGCGCAGGTCCCCGCTGCAGAGATGTTCCGCTACGCGACCGAGCTGCGCAGCATTACGCAGGGTCGCGGGCGCTTCCACTGGAAGCTGGACCACTACGCGGAGGTGCCGCATACGATCGCGGAGAAGGTCGTCGCCGAGCATCAGCCCAAATCGGCAGCCGGCGAGAAGCACTGAGCTCGTGCTCGACTTCGACCGGTTCGCGGTCCTCACGTTCGACTGCTACGGCACCCTGATCGACTGGGAGGCCGGCATCCTGGCCGCGATGCGGCCCATCGCGCAGGCCCACGGCAACCGCGCGGACGACGCCACGCTGCTGGAAACCTACGCCGCTGCGGAGGCGGATGCCGAGGCCGGACCGTATCGGCCGTACGCCGACATCCTGCGTGAGGCGGTGATCACCGTCGGCGACCGGCTCGACTTCTCGCCAACCGCCAAAGAGGCCGATGCCTTTGCCGCATCCATCGTCACGTGGCCGGCCTTCCCGGACAGCGCCGACGCGCTCGCTCGCCTCCGAACGCGCTTCAAGCTCGCTGCGGTGACGAACTGCGACGATCGCCTCTTCGCGGCATCTGAGCGGCTCCTTGGCGAGCCGTTCATGTGGGTGATCACCGCACAGCAGGCGAAGGCGTACAAGCCATCCCCCCGAATGTTCGAGGTCGCGCTTCAGACGATTGGACAGCCACCCGACCGGGTCCTGCACGTGGCCCAGAGCCTCTACCACGATCACGTCCCGGCCAAGCG
>JALYLE010000266.1 GCA_030774375.1 Chloroflexota bacterium
ACGACAGCTGGCGACCGCCATCGGCTCCTCGAGACCCAAACCGTTCGTCATAGCGCTAACTGCGTTAGCAGCCCGGGCGCCGCGTCACCGAGCTCACGGGAAGGGCGCGGCTAGGCGCCGGGCCGCTTCCACTCGCGTCCGTCGGCGAAGCGCTCCCGCTTCCAGATCGGCAGCCGCTCCTTGATCGCCTCGATCACCTGGCGACTGGCCTGGTAGGCCTCGTCTCGGTGCGCGGCGGCGGTGACGATTGCGACCGCCGCCTCCCCGATGGGCACGATCCCGTGGCGGTGGGTCACGGCGACCGCCGCGTCCCAGCGCTCTGCCGCCTCGCGTGCAATCTCCTGCAAGACGGCGTCGGCCATCTCCGGATAGACCTCATACTCGAGCTCCGTAACCGTGCGCCCATCGTCCGAGCGGTCGCGCGCCCGACCCACGAAGGTGACTACGGCGCCGTAGCCACGCCCCTGGACGGCGGCTTCCAACGAGGCCACGTCGATGGGTCCATCGCTCAGCGCCGCAACACAGGCTGCTCCCCCGCTCACCGGCGGCAGGAAGGCGACCGCGTCCCCATCCTCCAGCCGCACATCCCACTCCGCGTACGTGCCGTTCCGTGCTCCGCGCACGCTGGGCCGATAGGGCACCAGGCCGGGGTAGCGCTCCGCCAGCGACGACCAGGCGTCGGCAAGCTGGGCGCCATCGGGCAGCTCGAGCTCCGTGCGGTCGACGGCGACCTCGCGTAGGACCGCGAAGCAGCGCGCCTGTACTCGCATCGGTCCGGTTTCGGCGAATCAGACCGGGACGCCGGTCAGGTAGGTGATGCTCGCGCCGGCGATCGATCCGGCCATGACGAGCGCCAGACCGATGTACAGGAGTCCAGTCGAGGCCTGCAGCGAAGCGGCGCGACTGGCGAGGATGGCCAGCACGGCAATGCCGATTGGCAGCAGGATGCCAACCACGAGGCGCAGCGCCGTGAGCAAGCCGAGGCCGCCCACCAAGGCGTTACCCGGCACGACGACCAGCGCGATGACGAAGGCGATCGCCTGCAAAACGAGAGCCCCAACGGCGAACCACATCATTCGCCGCAGGGGCAGGGGCGAGAGGCGAGGCGTGACGAGGTACCAGTGGCCGAGCAGCATCGCCGCGTTCACTGACCCCAGCGAGAGGGCGGCGAGCACCAGCTGTGCACCGAACAGAGCCCCGCTCCCCGAAGGGCCGGCGGCCGCGAGCACGACAAGCGCCGCCAATCCGGCCAGCGCCGCGAGAACGGCCAGACCGGATCGCGGCCATTGCGCGACCGAGGCGGCGAGATAGATGAGCGTCAATGCGGCGAAGGCCACGATCAGTGGACGCCGGACCTCCTGCGTCGATGCTGCAGCGACGTCCATTGGAAGATTCAGCTCCGAGAGGACCAGGATCGCCACGCAGACGCAGGCGAACGCGGCCATGAAGAGCCGATAGCCGCGCGTCGTGCCCCCCAGCACCTCGGTCAGCCCCACGACCAGCAGCGAGCCTGACGTCAGGGCGGCCCAGAAGATCCAGTTCACGTAGGGAAGGGCGGTGAGGGACACCGCGGCCGAGTATACCGATGGGCGCCGGCTGGCCCTATCGGCCCAGGCTTCCGGTCAGCCCGATCTCGACCCAGCCGTCCCCGGACACGCGGGTGGGGAAGGTCTCGACCGGCTCGGTCGCCGGCAGCGCCACCGCCTCGCCGCTGCGCACGTCGAAACAGCCGCCGTGCCAGGCGCAGATGAGGACCTCGTCGCGCGGATCGAAGCCCGCCTCGCTCAACGGGAAGTCGCGGTGGCTGCAGTTGTTCTGGACCGCGTAGAAGGTTCCGAGGTGGCGAACGAGCACGACCGGCGTGCCGTCGATCTCGACCGGAATCAGCTCGCCGTCCCGCATGCGGTCGGCGGGCAGGACGCGCGCAAAGCGCGTGCTTGGGGCGGTCTGCATCTGATCCGGCGCCAGCTAGCGAAGGGGCAGGAGTGGCCGAGGGGTCGCTTACAGCGGCCGCGCGAAGGCGAGCAACCGCGGCTCGGTCATGTCCTCGATCGACCACCGCAGACCCTCGCGCCCCAGCCCGGAGTCCTTCACGCCGCCGTACGGCATCGGATCGATCCGCCAGGTGGGGACGTCGTTGATGATCACGCCGCCGACCTCGAGCTCATCGTGAGCCTGCAGCGTCCGCTCCAGGTCGTTGGTGAAGACCCCGCATTGCAGGCCGAACTGGCTGTCGTTGATCTCGGCGAGCGCCGAGCGGAAGTCAGGGACCGGGAAGAGGTTAACGACCGGCGCGAAGACCTCCTCCCCGCAGACGCGCGCGTCCTTCGGGACGTCGACCAGCACGGTGGGCGGGTAGTAGAGGCCATCGGGCTCGCCACCGGTCAGGGCCCTCGCCCCGGAGTTCAGGGCATCCTTGACCCAGATATGGGTACGGGTCACGGCCTGCCGGTCGACCATCGGCCCCAGGTCGGTATCCGGATCGAGCGGGTCGCCCACCTTTACGCCCCGCACCTTCTCGATGAACCGGCCCGTGAACTCCTCCCAGACCGACGCAACCACGTAGATGCGCTGCACGCTGATGCAGACCTGCCCCGCGTAGGCAAAGGCACCGAACGCGAGCCGATTGACCGCCCAGTCGAGGTCGGCGGTCTCGTCGATGATCGCTCCGGCATTGCCGCCGAGCTCGAGAACCACCTTCT
>JALYLE010000267.1 GCA_030774375.1 Chloroflexota bacterium
TGGCGCACCTGGGTGACGGAGGTGTCCAGAACGTTCGGCCGGCGCGGCGGATACCAACCACCCTCGCTGTACGGACGACCGTCATGGTCGTCGGCCACCTCCCTGGCGTGCGCCTCCGCAGCGGCCAGGTCGGGGCGCAGGGTGGGGCGTGGTCGAGAGTTCCAGGTACTGTCACCGGACGGTCGGACGAGGTCGTGGACCGATGGGGGCGCAGGTCCGGCCGGGACGGCGCCATCGGTCTGGGGTTGGATGCGCCCGTCACGACCAGAGGGGATCGCCAGGACGTCCATCGGCACACCGAGCTTCTCGAAGAGCCAGGCGAACGAGCCATCCAGGGCCAGGTCGCGCGCAACGTCGGAGGCGTCGCGGGTGTCGAGCGCCTTGGCGACCCGGTCGACCGCTTCGGCCGGAAAACCAAGCGCCTTGGCCACCTCGCGCACCGCAGAGCGGGCCCGATAGGTGATCACGTTGCAGACCATTGCCGCGTGGTCGGCGCCGTAAATCTCGTAGACGTACTGGATCACCTCCTCGCGACGGTTGACGTCGAAGTCGATGTCGATGTCCGGCAGCGCACGCGCCTCGTTGATGAAACGCTCGAAGAGGAGCTTGTGGGCGATGGGGTCGACCTTGGTGATCCCCAGGCAGTAGGCCACGATCGAGTCGCCGGCACTCCCCCGCCCCTGACCGATGATGTGGTTGCGCCGCGCGAACTCCATCAGGTCCCAGACGATCAGGAAGAACTCGGCCAGGTTGGTTCGATCGATGACGTCCAGCTCGTGCGTCAGCTGCTCGAGGGCGCGCTTGGTAATTGGCCGATAACGGTGCCGTAAGCCCTCATGGGCAAGCTGGTACAGATATGAGAACGGCGTCTCGCCCTCGGGGACCGTGAAGCCCGGGAACCGATAGCGCTCGAAGTCCATCTCCAGGTGGCAGCTGGAGCCGATGGCGGCCGCGCGCTCAAGCCCGGCTGCCCAGGCGTTGCGTGCGCCGGCGTCTGGCAGCCCTGCACCGATGACGGCGAGCTCGCGCCCCGACTTCAGGCGGTACTCCGCATTGGGCAGAAGCAGCTCGTGCGCCTCGTCCAGCGCGGCGCCATGCCGGATACAGACGAGCACATCCTGCAGCCGATGGCCGCCGGCTTCGGCGTAATGGACCTCGTTCGTGACAACGGTCGGCAGGCCGGCTTCGTCGGCGAGGGCGGCGAGCTGCGCCACGAGCCAGTCGTCGTCCGGGGCGAGGTGATGGGAGAGCTCGATCGCGAGGTCGCCCTCGGGGAAGCGGGCGGCCCAGCGTCGCGCGGCGTCGCGGGCTGCCTGCCACTCCCCGGCGAGGAGGCGACGGGGCACCTCCCCGTTGCGGCAGCCGGTGAGGCCCACCAGGTGGCCGCGCGCGTCGTCGAGGGCGGCCTCGATCAGCGACCGTTCGAAGACGGGGAACTGCTTCTCGCCCGCGAGGTGGCCACGACTGATGAGCCGCGAAAGGGCGCTGTAGCCGTCTGGGTCGCGTGCCAGCAGGACGAGGTGATCGCCTGGAGCGGGGCCGGCATGTAGCTCGCCGGGCCAGCCGCGGCTCGCCCTGGCGCCACGAATCGGGTCGTTCAGCTTGCGGCCGCGTCGCGCGGCGCGCAGCTCGCGCTCATCACGGGGGATCGCCAGCTCGACGCCCATGATCGGTCGCACCGGGACGAGGCCCGCCTCGCGGGCGGCGGGGGTCTCGGTCTGGGCTGCCGCCTTCCAGAGACGAACCGCCGAATACAGGCCGGCGTGGTCGGTGATCGCCAGGGCGGGCATCGACAGGAGGGCGGCGCGAGCCACGAGATCCTCCGGATGGCTGGCCCCATCCAGGAAGGAGAAGTTGCTATGGGCGTGGAGCTCGCAGTAGGCGTCCGGACCGTCCATCGGACCGCCAATGATAGAACGCGCGTTCTATTTATGGAAGCGTCAACGGCCTCCCGCCAGCGTCGGAACGAGTGATTGCCGTCCAGCTGCTCTTGCTGGACTCGGGATCAGTCGCTCAGTTTGCCCAGAAGCTCGCCGCCCACGTCGCCGCTGCCAGCTTCGCCTGCCCCGAGACCGATGGGTGGAAGAAGTCGCGGCTGGTGACGTCGGCTGTGGTAAAGGTCGCGTCGAAGACCGCGTTGCCATCGAAACGGCACTTCTGATACTGCGCGCATACCTGACCGAGGACGGTGTTGAAGGCGGCGACCCGTTGATAGACCGCCTGCCGGCGAGCCACATCGTCAGGGTCAGTCGAAAGCGGATCGGCAAGCAACGACTGGCAGACCCCGAACAGCGACCAGACCGTTCGGGCGGCAAAGTTGTCCTTGAAGATCTCCCACAGGTGGTAGATGTTCGGGATGCTCGCGACGAAGACCTTCGCGCGCGGGAGCCCTGTGGTAATCGTCTGCATCGCCGCGGTGAACTGCGCCTGGAAGGTGGACACGCTGGTCATTCCTGAGAGGGTCGAGGTGCAGACATCGTTGCCACCCATCAGCACGGTGACGTACTGCACCCGCTGTGAGACGGCCGTACTCATCTGGCCGTTGAGGTGCGCCATCTTCGCGCCGTCGCTCGCATCGTTGTGAGCGTGGCCGGTGATCGCCGGATTCAACGCCCGAAGCCGCAGATACTGGCTGTTGACGGCGGTCGAGGTCCCGGTCGACCACGAGGCCGATGGACAGTCAACGTACGGGAGGAGGCAGTCGTTGTAGGCCCGCGTGATCGAGTCGCCGGTGGAGGCCATCGAGCGCGGATAGCTCACGGCGCTGGTCACTCCGGGCGTGAGCAGGAGGCCGGTGATGACAAGGACGAGCATCACGATCAGCTGACGTGAGCGAGACATGGGAATGACCTCCTCAGCTGGCCATGGCTGAACCGGACCGATTTGGCGCAAGCGCTTCGAGCACCCCGACGTTCTCCGTCGTGCCATCCGCGGCGAGCGGGATGACCGCAACATGATCGGCTCCGGCTGCATGGAACTCATCGACCGATGCCAGCAGATTGTGTGCCGAACCCCAGGCGACCATCCCGTCGACCAGCCGATCGCTGCCCGGCTTCGCCCAGTCCTCCGCGCTGAATCCCTGGAGTTCCCAGCTCGCCTGGTACGTGGGCGTGCGCAGGTACGGGGCGAGGTAGGCCCGGGCGGCGGAGCGCGCCGCTGTGGCATCGGTCTCCAACACGGAGGGCATCGAGACCGCCAAGAGGGGTCCAGGGCGCCCGGCCGATGCAGCGGCGTCATCGAGCACGCTGCGCGCCCAGGCCACGCGATCGGGCGTCATCAGGTACGGCAGCGCCCCGTCCGCCTCGGTCGCGGCAAGCCCGAGCATTCGCTCGCGCAGGGCTGCCAGGAAGACTGGCGGCTCGCCGGCGCCATCGGGCATCGGTCCTCGGTAGATGGCAGACCGATAGCCGGACAGGAACTCGCGCACGCGGGTCAGCGGCCGGTCGTACTGGTGGCCACGCAGCTTCTCGGCCAGGTGCGGGTGGCTCACGCCCAGCCCGAGGACAAAGCGGCTGACTGTTGCCTCGTGGAGCGTCATCGCCGCCATCCGCACAGTCTGGGCATCGTGGCCCCAGATGCTGACGATGCCCGTGGCAAGCCGGATCCGGCCGGTCTCGCCCGCAAGCATGGCGAGGAGCGTGAACGGCTCGCGGCCCACGGTCTCAGGAACCCAGAGCGTGCCATAACCGAGCTCCTCGACCCGGCGCGCATAGGAACGCGCCTGCACGGCCGTCAGCGAGTCGAGGTGACTCCAGGCCCCCAGCGCCCCCAGCTCAACCGGCACGGACCGATGCTCGACCGACTTCCGGCGTACTCAACTGGCCTACTCAAACCGATAGCGCAGGAAGAGCTCGTCCTCGCTCC
This sequence comes from Chloroflexota bacterium, assembly GCA_030774375.1. Next base: position 3,865 of record JALYLE010000267.1, read on the forward strand.
GGTGCACCGAGACAAGGCTCGCCTCGCGTGGATGCTCCGCGAACGGAGAACCACCGCGCACCGGGGCGATCATCTGCAGCGCCTCGGTGGCAAGCACCCGGGCGCCGAGTGTCCAGTACAGCTCGTCGAGGTCACCGGCAGCCAGGAAGACGGAGTTCGTAGTGGGCCCGCCCTCCAGGAGGAGCGAGTGGACGCCGCGCTCCACCAGCCGCTCGAGGATCCAGTCCGGTTGCGGGTCGGGCGTCGGCGCCTCGAGCAGCTCGGTCCCGGGGGGCAGATCCGGGCGCGGAGCGTCCTTGCCGACGATCACCAGGCGCGGTTGGTCTCCGGTGAACCAGCGCCGATCAGTGGGGATCGGCCCGGTCCCGCCGATGACGACCGCGAGTGGCTGCGGTGGACGGCCCGCGGCGGCGCGGCTCTGGGCGAGGTCGCTGGGAAGGCGCGAGTAGAAGTCCGCCGCGCGTAGCGTACCGACGCCACTCCCCACCGCGTCGTAGGCGGCGCGATAGAGGCGCATGAGGCGACGGTCCGCTCGCCGGGAGAGGCCCTCCGCCGTCCCGGCCAGCTGGGCACGCCCGTCGATGGTGGTGACCATGTTCGTCGCCACCACCGGTCGGTTGCCGCGCGCAGCGGGAAGGGTGAAATCTGCCAGGGCGGCATCCAGGTCGAGGCCTGACGCGGGATCCGGCCAGAGACGGTCGACGATGAAGGGTTCGGCCATGCAGGTGCCATCCTAGGTCGCGAGCGCGGGCGGTGCCCAGGGCTTTGACCGTGGACCTTGCCCTAGACCTTGCCTCGACCCGCCGCTTGACGTCGTGGTTCGCGTTAGGCGGGTCGGAGAGCCGCCGCGACTCGGCTGGCGACCTGGGCTGAGCGTGGATTCGAGGCGAGAAGGCATCGCCGCAGGCGCTGAGTCGCTTAACGCGAATGGTGGCAGCAGGTGACGAGTCGAGCGAGTGTCAGGCCTCCTAACGCGAATGGTGGCAGCAGGTGACGAGTGGGCGACCGCGACCGGTCTTGCGGGGAGCTGGGGTAGCACGGCGAGAGGCGGCATCGCTCTGGGCTCAGTCGAAGATGCGCTCCAGGTGCCAGGTACCGCGGATCTCGTCCCAGAAGACGGTGCAGAGCAGGCCGTCCCGGGTCACGAGCTTGAAATAGGCGCGGGCCACGGGCTCACGCCACCAGTCGTCGTCGACGCGCCAGCGGTTGCAGATCCCGACGTCGCCGTGGGTCACGCCGTCGAGCCGCAGGCGGATCGGCGTGCCCTGCTCGTCGGTGTCGACCTGGATCAGCGGATGGGTGACGTAGAGGCGAGTCACGCCTCCACCTCCGCGAGGCGGGCCTGTCGTTCGGGAAGGGCGGCTGCCGGTCGGTCCACGCGCGCACGCCACAGGCGACCTTCTCCGAACCGAGCGGCGAGCCGCTCCAGCTCCCATCGCAGCTCCTCCCACCGGGCCGCCTGCGCGGTGAAGGCCGCAAGCTGGCGGGATGCCGGGTCGCTGAGACGGTCGAAGACCAGACCGATGGCGGCCACCCCCGGCTCGGCCTCCACTCCGCGTCGAGCGCGGGCGGCCTGCTCGAGGCGGGTGAGCAGGAGCCGCGCGATCCAGTCCGGCTCGAGCGCCGGCTCGGGGAAGGCGAGCTCGATGGCGAGCCGCGGCGCACCGTCCAGTTCGAGCGTGAGGGTGGCGCGGCCGGGCGCCAGGTGGCGGGCACGCAGCCGATCGCACAGCTCAGCGCAGCAGCGGCGCAAGGCGAGCGCGGCGCCACCCACCCCATCGACCGGCGGCTCGAAGGTCGCTCGGGTGACGAGGCACTCCGGACGTCGCCGGGGAACGAGGGGTCGAGGGTCCTCGCCGCGGGCCAGGGCCTGGAGGCGTTCGCCGTCACGCCCGAACTGGGCACCGACCGCCGAGCGCGGGAGTCCGGCGAGCTCGCCCAGGGTGGTCAGGCCAAAGAGCGCCAGCCGTTGCCTCGTCTCGGGCTCCGCGGGGAGCAGGACCAGGGGGAGCGCGGCCAGGGCATGGCGAACGGCAACCGCCCCGGCAGGAAGGGCGAGGAAGGCGGCGGGAGCTTCTGGGCGCGAGGGGCGAGCCAGGCGCGCCGCGAGTGCCGCCAGCCAGCGGTTGTCACCGATCCCCGCCCGCACCGGGAGCGGCGCCACCTCGCGCACCAGCGCCACGGCCCGCGCCGCGATGCGGCGCTCGTCCCCGAGGCTCGGCCCCAGGCCTGTCACATCGACCAGTGCCACTCCCCGATCAACCGCCTCGACCCGCGGGGAGAGGTCGTCGAGGCGGTCGAGCATGGCGTTGACATCGACGGCCGGGGCGATCTCCGCGTCGGTGCGCAGGTCGGGCCAGACGAGGGCCAGGAGCCTGAGCCGTGTCATTGCGTGGCCTCGGGTTGCGCGGATCCGGGTTGCGCGGGTCGATGGCCGCGACCGTGAAATCCCCAGATTGCAACCTGGTTGTCGTCAGGCAGGCAGATGCGCCCCTGAACCTCTGCAAATCTATGTCTGAGAGGCCCTTGCG
>JALYLE010000268.1 GCA_030774375.1 Chloroflexota bacterium
CGAGGAGTTCGTGATCACCGCCTTGGAGAAGGTCGGCTTCATGGAGCGGGTAATCGGAACGACTCCGCCACAGCCTGGCTTCCGTCGTCGCCGTCCGCCAGCCGCTGACGACGCGCGGTACGGCCGGGGCGACCCGTTTTCAGAGGCCAGCCGCACGCCGACTCGTCACGCGCTGCCACCATGCGCGCTAAGTGACTCTCGGCGACCACCGGACAGGCGCACCCCGGGAATTCAGGCTCAGCGCGAGTCGCCAGTCACCACCCGGGCGGCCCCCGGCTCGGTTAGCGCTAACCACGCCGCCATGTGACGAGTCGGGAAGTCCGCACCCAGCCCGGTGCTACCAGTCCGCCACCGACGGTCGCTGGGTCGTTAGGCCCCGGGCGAATGGCGGAGCTTCCTAGCCGCGAGCGACCCCGAGCGCGTTGAAGGCGACGACCGCCGCCGCGAGGACGACCAGCATCACGGCGACCAGGACCCCGATGTTGCGCAGGTCCTGGCGCACGTAGTGGTACTCCTCGATCGCGCGCTCGCTGAGGCGCGAGGGGCCGGCGACAGCGAGCCTGGGATTCGCACGCGCCCCCCGCACGGAGGCGGCTGGTCGGGGCGCTGCGGCGACGGTGTTCGCGGCGTTCATCGGCCCGGTGACCGTGTCGGGCGTGGCCACGGATCCGGGCGCGCCGGTCGCCGGCCCGCCCGACCCAGGCTGCTGCACGCCGCGGGCCTGTGGAGCTCGCATCATGCGGCGCTGTCGCGAGCGCCGGCTCGCGGTCTTTCTCGGTCGGGCCATCGGCACCTCAGCGGAGTCGTTCGTGGGCACGCCACATCGCCGGCCGCCGGCAACGGGGCGGTATTATACCGGCCGTCCCCCGCAGCCCTCATGTGCCGTGTCCGAGCTCAATCGGCTCATCCTCGACAACCTCGCCGCCGTCGTTTTGGCGCTGTCCGGCGTCGTGCTCATCCTGCTCGTGCTTTTCGCCGTGCAGGCCGTGCGGCTCGGCCGGGCGGCCCGTGCGTACCGGACGCTCGTGGCTGGGCAGGAGGGTGGATCGCTCCAGGGCGTGCTGGACGGGCACATCGGCCGGGTGCACGACGTCGGGGATCGGCTCAGCCAGCTCAACCAGCTGTACGAGCGCCTGGAGCTGCGATCGCGGGGCAGCCTGCAGCACATCGGCCTCGTGCGCTTCAACCCCTTCGAGGACACGGGGAGCGATCAGAGTTTTGCCATCGCGCTGCTCGACGAACGCCGTGACGGCATCGTCCTGAGCAGCCTTCACGGCCGCACGAACACGCGCCTCTTCGCCAAGCCGGTGGAGAACGGCGAGTCGCGGCACGCCCTCTCCGACGAGGAGTCGCAGGCGATTCGCATCGCGGTGCAGGGGACCGCCGAGGTCGCGAGCGCGCACTGACCGGACCGATGGATCCGGCCCAGCGGCACCGCGTTGAGCGCCTTCTGCTGGCCGCGATGCGGCGGATGCATCGGTCTGACCCGCTCCGGGCGGGGATGCGGATCGACACGCTGATCGAGCGATACCGCGCGGATGAGAGAACCGTGCGGCCGGCATCGCATCGCGGCGCCTCCCCGCTGAGCGTTGACGATGCGGCGTTGCTCGAGGTCGTCGACGGACTGGTGACCCGGGGTGAGCTCCTCCGGGAGGGGCGCCGCGTTCGACTCCCGGGCCACGTGGCTGGGCTTGGAGCGGAGATGCAACCGCGCGTCGACCGGATGCTTGGCCAGCTGCGCTCGGCTGGACCGACTCCCCCGCGCGCCGATGTACTCGCCGCCCAGCTCGGCATCGCGCCCGCGATCCTCGACCAGCTGCGCGAGGCGGGCGTCCTCGTCACGGTCGCTCCCGGAATCGACTACCCCGCGGACCTGTACCACGAGCTCCAGGTACGCATCCGCCGGCTCGCCGACACGGGGCCGCTCAGCGTCGCGCGCGTCCGCGACGAGCTGGGGACGAGCCGTCGCCACGCCGCGGCGCTGCTTGCGGGACTTCGCATCTCAGGCGGAGGCGCCGAGGCGCAATAGCCCCTCCTCGGCCGGAGGGCATGTCCCGCCATTGGCGACCAACGCCTCGCGAAACGCCGAAGCCGAGGCGGGCCGATCACCCCGCGCCTCGTGTCGCTCACCGATGGCGACGAGCAGGTCGACATAACGACCGCGGAGCAGCCCGCGCCGCTCCTCGACGTACTCGCTGTCGCCATAGAAGGGACAGTCATCGAGATAGTCCCCGCGGTACAGCGGGCGGGCCTCTTCGAGCAGTCGCAGCGCCTCGCCCGGATCGGTCGCCGCGCTGGCGGCAGTCAGGCGTTCGTTGAAGTCGACGACGTCGCTCCAGGCGATAAGCCGCGGGTCGAGCCGATAGCGGTCGTTGTGGTACGAGATGGCGACCGAGTGTCCACGCGGCGCACGATCCGGCTCGAGGAGCCCGCGAAGTCCGACGAGGGTCCGGTGAAAGGCGAGGTCGGCATGCTCGATCTCGACGTCCGGCCAGATCACCTCGATCATCTCGTCCTTGCTCGCGCCCCGGTCGCCACGGTCGAAGAGGAAGGCGAAGACGGCCTCCGCCTGACGGCTTCCCGCCTTGGGTCCACCCCACTGCCGGACCTCGGTGCCTTCGCGCTCGACACGGAGCGGGCCCAGGGCGAAGACCCGCAGCGCGATCGTGGGCGTCGCGCGTTCGAGGGCCTCGCTCAGCTGCGTTCCCCGATCGGCGACCGCAGCACGCCGCGACCCGAGCGCCGACAGCTCTGCTGCCTGGCGGACCTGGCGCTCGCCGAGATCGAGTGATGCGGCGATGTAGTCCGCCGTCTCATCGAGCAGCGCAGCCTCCGCGGGCGTGTAGGGCACACCCGTTGTCTTAGGGCCGAAGAGGGCGTTTCCCAGCAGGCGCGGGCCGATCTGCAGCGGTAATGCTCGCGCCGAGCCCTCGCTTGGAGCCGTCCCACTTCGGGCGACCACCGTCCCGCTCTCATCGGCGACCACCGCACCCGAGAGGCCCAGCAAACGCGCGACGCGCTCGATTGCTGGCTGGATCGCCACCTCTGGCGCCTGGATCGCGAGCGCGTTCGGGCTCAGTGCTCGCTCGAGCCTCCGGTATGCCGCCCGGTCGGGAGAGTCGGCAAGGGCCCGGAGGCGCGAGAGTCGCTCGCGGATCGGATCGAACAGTCCGATGGTGGCCACCACCACGAGGGCGGTGAAGATCGGCACCTCGACGTGCAGCAGGCGCTGCACGAGCGTCTCGGCGCCGATCAAGGCGCCCACATAGACGACCACCGCCAGACCGCCCAGCAGGGAGTATCGGTACGCCTCGCGCGCAGCGCGTGGGGCCAGGAAGACGCCCTGCGCCAGGACAGCGTAGGTGGCCATCAACAGGGCCACCGAAACGAGCGAGACGCCAACCCATTTCGGTCCGCCGTAGGCCTCGGGCAGCAGTCGCAGCGTCCCACCCAGGGCCGCGATCGCCACCGTGGCCATCGCCGCGCCAATCTGCCCACGACGAGCGCGGTCTCCGCGAGCTCCAACGAAGGCCCGGTACGACCACCAGATAGCGAGCAGGAAGATCGCGACCCGCACGGCGATCCACGCCCAGCCCAGGATCGCTCCGGGGATCCCAAACAGCTCGAGGTGCGGCGCATCGACTGCGATCGGATGAGCCGGATCGATGACCGCCTGCAGGCCGGCCAGCGCGCAGATCGCATACGAGGCCAGCAGGACGCCGCGCTGGAACCGGGATGGCCAGCCCTCCACGGTGAAGACGAGGACGATATGGAGGGTGGCAGCCGGCAGCAGGAAGGCGGTGATGTCTTCGACGTCGTTGAAGATGCGATCGACAGTCGGGTCCCCGGAGAGGCGCTCGACGACGATCGCGGTCGACCAGGCCGCGAGCAGCAGCGTGAGCCAGGCGAAGACCCGGGAGGCGTGCAGCCCGCGGGCACGCGTCACCACGGTCACCCCGAGCCAGGTGGCCAGAATCGCGGTGAGTCCGTGCGAGCCGATCTCGAGGGCGTCGGCCACCGGAGCGAGTCTCCTCTGCCGTGACGGACGGGAGGTGAGCAGGCACGGTACTCCGTTCCGTCAAAGCCTGACAAGGCTTCGGATTCGGCTTCGGATGATGTCTGGCGGCGCGACAGGCAAGCTGTCCGATTAGTCCGCGATAACGTCGGCATGAGTTCCCACTCGGCTACCATCGGGCCCGTGCCAGCGGTCGTGCCATCTCCGGATCAGCTCCCGATCTTCGAGGAGCTCACCACGGCCCCCCGTCCCCGCCGTCCGCACCTCCGACTCCAGCCGCCGCTCCTCGCCGACCTGACCGCGCGGCAGCGCAAGGCGGTCACCCATGGCGACGGACCGCTCCTCATCGTCGCCGGCGCGGGGACCGGCAAGACGACCGTGATCACTCGGCGCATTGCGTGGCTGATTGCCGAGAAGCGGGCGCGACCGTCCGAGATCCTGGCCCTGACCTTCACGGATCGCGCCGCAGCCGAGATGCAGGCGCGCGTCGATGAGCTGGTGCCGTACGGCTACGCGGACACCCAGATAGGCACCTTCCATGCGTTTGGCGACCGGATCCTGCGCGACCATGCGTTGGAGGCCGGCCTCTCGGACAGATCCACCGTCCTCTCCCGCCCCGAACAGGTGATCTTCCTGCGCGAGCACCTCTTCGAGCTGCCGCTGGACCGATACCGCCCACTCGGTGACCCGACCCGATTCCTCGGCGCGCTCGCCACGCTCTTCTCTCGCGCGCGTGACGAGGACATCTCACCCGACGCCTACGTGGCGGCTGCCGCCCAGCTGTCGGCGAGCGCCGCCGAGACGCCCGATGATGCGGCTCGCACCGAGGAGGCGGCGCTACAGATGGAGCTCGCCGCTGCCTACGCCGCCTACGAGGCGCTGATGCGCGGGTCGGACCGATTTGACTTCGGCGACCAGGTGACGCTGGCCCTCCACGTGCTCCGCGAGCACCCCGCCGTGCTCGCGGCGGAGCGCGGACGATATCGGTACATCCTGGTCGATGAATTCCAGGACACGAACTACGCCCAGTTCGAGCTCGTCAAGATGCTCGCCGGCTCGCAGACGGCGAACGTGAACGTGGTCGGTGACGACGACCAGAGCATCTACCGCTTCCGCGGCGCCGCCCTGTCCAACATCCTCGGCTTCCGGGCGGCCTACCCCCGGGCCGCCCGGGTCGTGCTCACCGAGAACTTCCGCTCGCGCCAACCAATCCTCGATGCTGCCTATCGGCTCGTCCGTCACAACGACCCCGAGCGCCTCGAGGTGCGCGAGGGTCTCGACAAGCGGCTCCGGGCGCGCGGCACGTTCTCGCGTTTGGAGGGTCCGGCCGGACCGATCGACCTGCTCGCCTTCACGACCGGGTCGGATGAGGCGGATGCCGTCGCAGAGCGCATCGCGAGCTCCATCCGAGGCGGACGCCGGGCCGGCGACCACGCCGTCCTGGTGCGGGGCAACCGTGACGCGGACCCCTTCCTTCGCGCCCTGAACATGCTCCACGTTCCCTGGCGCTTCAGCGGCACCGCCGGCCTCTACCGCCAGCCAGAGGTCCGCGTCCTCGTGAGCTTCCTTCGCGCGGTGAACGATCCGACAGATTCGGTGAGTTGCTACGACCTTGCCACGTCGGAGCTCTTCGGTCTCCCCGCCGAGGACGTCACGCGCGCCTTCAACGCTGCCTCCCGGCGCCGGGTAAGCCTCGAGTCGGCTCTTCGCGAAGGGATGGGCCAGCCACAGCAATCGCCCTTCACACGCAGCGCCCTCGAGGTGGTGCGGCGTTTCCTGGCGGCCCTCGACCGGCATCGGGCGATGAGCACGGAGCGCACCACCGGCGAGCTGCTGTACGCGTTCATCGCCAGTTCGGGCTGGCTGGCGCGCCTTTCGGCCGAGGCACGCGAAACGGGCGACGAGCGCCTGCAGAACGTCGCCCGCTTCTTCGAGATCGTGCGGCGCCAGTCCGCGCTGCTGCGCGACGACCGGCTCCCGTTCCTCGTCGATCAGCTCGATACCCTCATCGACGCGGGCGACGACCCGTCCACCGCGGATGCCGAGCCGGACGACGGGGATGCTGTCCACGTCCTGACGTATCACAAGGCCAAGGGTCTCGAGTTTCCGGTCGTCGCGATGGTGGGCCTCGTCGAGGACCGATTCCCGAGCCGGGATCGGCGCGACCAGCTCAACCTGCCTGCGACGCTGGTGCGCGAGGAGCTCCCCGCCGGGGACGTTCACCTGTCCGAGGAGCGGCGCCTCTTCTACGTGGGCATGACCCGCGCTCGCGAGGAGCTCGTCCTGAGCTGGGCCGCCGACTATGGCGGCGGGCGCCCGCGGCGCCTCAGCCAGTTCGTGCTGGAGGCTCTCGACCTCCCGCCCGCCACGCCGATGGATGCCGTCCGCCCGAGCATCGTGGAGCGACTGGCGCGCAACCAGCGCGCCGCGGCTCTGCCGGCCACCGCTCGGCCGTCAGGCGCCGTCCATCGACCGTCCCTGGCGGATCGGGCCCTGTCGCTCAGCTTCGGACAGGTCAACGACTACCTTGAATGTCCCGCCCGATATCGGTATGCCCACCGCATCCGCATTCCCACGGCTCCCAGCCACCAGCTCGTCTACGGACGAGCGCTGCATGCCGCCGTGCAGGCGTACCACCGCGCCCAGATGGCTGGCCGCACGCTGACGCTCGAAGCGCTCCACGCCGAGCTGGATGCGGCCTGGGAGTCGGTTGGCTTCCTGACGCGCGAGCACGAGGAGGCGCGAAAGGCCGCCGCGCGGGAGGCGCTCGCACGGTTCTGGAACGAGCAGCAGTCGGATCCCGCGCGGCCAACCGCGGTCGAGGAGGAGTTCGCCTTCACGATGGGGCGAGACCGGATCCGGGGACGCTATGACCGAGTCGACGTCGAGCCGGACGGGCGCGTGATGATCACAGACTACAAGTCGAGCGACGTCCGGGATGCCGCGACCGCGAATCGGCGCGCTCGAGAGTCGCTGCAGCTGGGGATCTACGCCCTCGCCTGGGAAGCGCGCCATCAACGGCTGCCCGACGGCCTTTCGCTCCACTTCCTGGAGTCTGGGCTCGTCGGCCGGAGCGAGGCCAGCGAGCGTCGCGCGGCGCGGGCCCAGGAGATGGTGGCAACCGCGGCCGAAGGCATTCGGGCCGGGGCTTTCGACGCCACTCCCAGTCTGCAGCGGTGCGGATACTGCCCCTTCCGCGAGATCTGCCCGGACGCCGCGCGGTGAGGCGGTGACGGGACGTCACCGCATCGTCGTGGGGGCGCTTGTGCTGCTCGCGATCCTGGGTGCCCTTCTCGTCGTGATCTACGCGGGCGCCACCTGCCCAGCGGCCAGTCCCGCCGATCCATGCCCTGATGCCGGGCTGCACCAGTCGGTCGTCATCACCCTCGGCTCGGTCAGCGCTGCGCTCCTCGCAACTCCGTTCGCCTTTCTTGCCGAAGTCGTCACGCGCCGGCGGATCGTGTATCGCGGCGCATGGGGACGTGCCGCGCGCCGCGGGCTCATCGTCGGCGCGCTGGTCGCCGCTCTGGCCGCACTCCGCCTGGGCGGCGCGCTCTCAGTCCCGGTCCTCCTCTTCCTTCTCGTCGTTGCGGCTCTCGTGGAGTGGTTCGCGATGCGCCGCTTGGACGTGCCCTGAGCCGAGCGCCGATGAAGGACTCGCGAGGCATCGGCGGCCTGGGGCCGGACATCTTCAGCGGGCAGCCGGCCGATCCAGACCTGCTCGCCGCCCTCTACGACCTCGAGCACGAGGATCAGGTCGAGGATCACGTCTTCTACCGCGAGACAGCGCATCGGGCGACGGGTGACACGCTCGATCTCGGATGCGGCTCCGGCCGGCTCTTTCGGACACTGGTGGACGGCGGAGCGCGGCGGCTTGTGGGGGTCGACGGGTCGCCTGCCCTGCTGCGCCGCGCCGCGACCCGTATCGCGTCGGATCCTGTGCTTGCGCAGGCATTGGCGAAGGGCCATCTGAGCCTGGTCGAGGGTGACGTTCGTCGTCCGCCGCTGGCCGGGCGCTTCGACCTGGCGGTCTGCGCCGGGGTCGTGCCGCACCTCGATGGACCCGAGGAGGCGTTGCGACTGCTGGGAGCCCTCGAAACCCTGCTGGCGCCCGCTGGCGTCGCGGTGCTCGACCAGCTGGGCCCTGGCAGCCTCCCGACGCGGGATCTGCCTCTCTCGGTGGACTGGACCCGCGAAATGGCGGGCCACCCCGTCGTCCGCCGCTCGCAGATGACCCGTCGCGAAGCTCCGGAAGGCCTTCGCGTGGCCTATTCCACGCTCACCGACACCGTACGACCCGATGGTACGATAGCGCGGCTTCCGGCCAGCTTCCGGCTCTGGTATCCCTATCCAGCAGTGCTGGTGAGCCTGGTCAGTGAGGCGGGCCTGATAGTTGAGGCGACGTACGGGTCACATGACCTGGAGCCCCTTGGCCGGGACAGCGAGCGCTGCATCATCATCGTGCGCCGACGGTCGAAGCACGGCACAGCCGGTGGGCGACGGGCTCGCCGAACGTAGAGGGTGAGGGCAGTGGCAGGCGAGCAAATTCGGCTCCTCGTGGTCGAGGACGTGCCGCAGGTGGCGTCACACATGCGGTCGCTGCTGAACGCCCAAACGCAGATCAAGGTCCTCGACGTCGTTACCCGCGGCGATCAGGCGGTGAGCGCGGTCGGGGAGCTCAAGCCGGACATCGTGATCGTCGATGCGCTGCTCCAGGGACGTGTCTCGGGCAACCAGGTCGCCGAGTCGATTCGCCGAGCGGATCCGAACGTGGCGACGATCATGCTCACCGTGCCGCAGAACCCGGTGAGGGAGAACCCGGCGCGCGGCATCGACGCCGTCCTGAAAATGCCATTCACCGGCTTCGACCTCACGACGCTGATCCGCAAGACCTCCGAGGACCGCGCCGTCGAATCGGCTCGAGTCGGCTCCCAGATGCTGGCCTTCTTCTCCCCGAAGGGCGGGGTGGGACGGACCACCCTCGCCTACAACCTGGCGGCCGCGCTCGCCGCCGAGCACCGGGTCTGTCTCATCGACGGGTCCCTGCAGTTCTCCGACTTGCGCGGACTGCTCCGCATCCCGGCCGTCGCGCCATCGATCCTGAACCTGCCGACCGACCGTATCCGCGAGTCCGACCTGGCCGAGGTCCTCTGGAAGGACCCGTCCGGCATGCACATCCTCCTCGCGCCGCCGCGAGTCGAGATGGCGGAGATGGTCACGGTCCGAGACATCGAAAAGGCGCTCAGCATCCTGCGCCGGCTCTACGAATTCGTGATCGTCGACACCCGAGCCGCACTGACGGATGACGTACTCGTGTACCTCGATGCCGCGGATATCATCCTCCAGGTGCTGACCTACGACAGCATCGCGATCCGCGGCCTGGCCATGGCGCGCGAGGCGTTTGAGACGATCGGCTATCCCGCGAGCAAGCTGGCCACCATCCTCAATCGGTCTGATGCCTCCGGCGGTTTCAGCAAGGCCGATGTGGAGGAGGCGCTCGGCCACAAGATCGACTACGAGGTGGTCTCCGACGGGCGCCTCGTGCTGGCAGCCAACAACGAGGGGGTCCCCTTCGTGATCGCCAGTCCCGATGCGCCGATCTCACACGCGGTCCGACGGATTGCGGCGGCGCTCGTCGAGCGGCAGCGCGAACGAACCCCAGCCCTCGCGGCTCGACACTGACAAATCGGGTGACGCGCGGCGATCGCCGACCGATTGGTGTCTTCGACTCCGGGGTCGGCGGCCTCACCGTCCTCGAAGAGCTCCGCCGTCGCCTTCCGGACGAAGCGACCATCTACCTCGGCGACAATGCCCGGACGCCGTACGGTCCCCGTCCGGGAGAGGAGGTGGAGCGCTTTACGGCGGAATGCGTGGCCTGGCTGCTGTACCAGGACGTCAAGCTCTTGGTCCTGGCCTGTAACACCGCCACCGCGCGCGCCCTGCCGCTGGTCCGCGAGCAGGCCGACGTTCCCGTCGTTGGCGTGGTGCGACCCGGCGCCGTGGCCGCCGCGGCCGCCACCCGGAGCGGCCACGTCGGGGTGGTCGCCACGGTTGGAACCGTCGACTCCGGCGCGTATCCGGCCGCCATTGGCGAGGCTGACCCGCGCATCGTCGCGCGGCAGCAACCGGCTCCCGACCTTGTCCCGCTCGTGGAGCGCGGAGTACTCGACGGGCCCGTCGCCGATGGCGCCGTCCGCGGCTACCTCGCCACGCTTCTGGAAGGCGACCCGGCAATCGACACGCTCCTGTTGGGCTGCACCCACTATCCGTTGTTGCGACCCGTGATCGAGCGCGTCGTTGGCCCCGGGGTGGCCGTCGTGGATTCGGCGTTCACCACGGCGATTGCGGTCGAGGACCTCCTCGATGCATTGCACGCCCGCACCCCAGAGACCGACGCTGGGCCCGCGGGGAATCGGGTCGTCACGACCGGCGACGTGGGGACGTTCACGACCGTCGCATCGCGCATCTTCACCACGGCACTTCCCTCGGTGGAACGCGTCGAGCTCGGAGCACCGGCACCCGCAAGGCCCTAGACTCGGGGCATGACCCGCAATTCAGGGCGCATCGGCGTGGGGATCGTGGTCGGGGGCCTCTTGGCCATGGGCGCAACCGTCGCGCAGCGCGAGCTCCTCCGACGCGCCGGGACGAGGCTCATTGACTGGCGATCGGTACGTTCCATCGCGCTCCGCCGGCTCGGCACCGACGGCGCACCGATTCCCGTTGCTGACCGCGAGGCGGCCGAGGCGTTCTATCGTGAGGCGTTGCGGCGCATTGAGCCGGCGGTCCAAGCGGAGGTCGGGCGGCCGCTGCCCGAAGCGCTCGAGACGCCGGCGGTGATCGACCGCAGCGAGTGGGTCGACCTGAACCTGGCCACCTTCCGCACCCTCTTCGCTCGGGTCGAGGCAATCATCGCCGCCAATGATTCGGCGCCTCCGACCACGGGGCGAGCCCTGGCTCGCATCCTGAATCGCACCCTGAGTAACCAGCAGCTCGGTTTCCTGCTCTCGTTCCTCGCGCGCAAGGTGCTCGGCCAGTACGACATCAGCCTCCTCGCCGCTGGCCCCGTTCCGCGCGGCCGACTGCATTTCGTGGAGCCCAACATCAGGGCGGCGGCCGCCGCGCTGCGCATCCCGCTGGATGAGTTCCGCACCTTCATCGCCCTGCACGAGGCGACGCACGCCTTCGAGTTCGAAGCGCACCCGTGGCTGCGCGAGCATTTCGCGACGAGCGTGGCGACCGCACTCGAAGAGCTCGCCAACGATTCGGGTGGTCTCGGCCGCCGTCTGCGGGACGCGCTCGCCGGCGGGGGCGGTCATTGGCTCGAGCGGCTGATGAGCGAGCGGCAGCGCACGACCTTCCAGCGCACGCAGGCGATGATGTCACTGCTCGAGGGGTACTCCAATCACGTCATGAATGCAGCCGGGGAACGGATCCTTCCCGGATTCCACCAGCTCCATGACCGATTCGAACGGCGAAACGAGCGCCGCGGCGCGATCGAACGCGCTCTCATGCGGATCACCGGCCTCGACCTGAAGATGGAGCAGTACGCGGCCGGGGAACGGTTCGTGGATGCTGTCCTGGCAACCCGGGGCCCGGCCTTCTTCGCGCAGGTCTGGGAAGGGCCTGAGCGCCTCCCGTCGCTCGACGAGATCCGCGAGCCCGAGCGCTGGGTCGCCCGCATGGCGAACGAGGCGACGGGTGAGGGGGGAGCCGGAGGAACGAAGCGAGCGTGACGCGTGAGGTGGTCGTGCTGGCGACCCCCATCCTCGGCGTACCACTCGCCCCGGAGCACGTCGCTCGGATCGAGGACGTTCCCGGCGTCCATGTCGTCCAGATCTCACGCGATGGGCGTGTCCACTCCGAGGCTGGGGCTGATGAGGCATTGGCCAGGGCCGAGGTCCTGTTGCGCGGCGGGATCGCCGCGGGCGTCCTCGACCACCTCATAACTCGCGCCCCGCGCCTGGCCTGGATCCACTCCGCTTCGGCCGGGGTCGACCGCGTCGCGACGCCCGTGGTTCGCGCCCGCGGCCTGACCGTGACAAACGCCCGCGGTGTCTTCAGCCGCCCTATCGCGGAGTACGTGGTGATGATGGTGCTGGCCATCGCCCGGCGTCTGCCCCAGCTGCTGGAGTTGCAGCGCGAGCGGACCTGGCAGCCGCTCCGCGGGACGGAGCTCGCCAACCTGACGCTCGGGATCGTTGGGTACGGATCCATCGGTTCGGAGGTGGCGCACCTGCTGGAGCCGTTCGGGACCCGGATCCTGGCCACGCGACGGCATCCCGAGCGGGGGAGCGGCGATCGGCCGAACGTGGAGCTCCTCGCCGAGGATCAGCTCGACCGGCTCCTGGCCGAATCGGACGTCGTTGTGGTCGCAACCCCGCTCACCGAGGACACGGCGGGCCTCATCGGGTCGCCGCAGCTCCAGCGCATGCGTGAGACGGCGTGGCTCATCAACATCGCGCGGGGCCGGCTTGTTGACGAAGCAGCACTGCGGCGGGCGCTCGAGCAGGGCTGGATTGGCGGTGCCGTCCTCGACGTCTTCACCGAGGAGCCGCTCGCTCCAGACTCACCGCTCTACTCGGCCCCCAACATGATCATCACGCCACACACGTCGTGGGCGAGCGACCGGGTGGCGGACCGGACCATCGAGCTCTTCGTCGAAAACCTGCGCCGCTACGTCGCCGGCGAGCCACTAGCCAACGTTGTGGACCTGGAGGCCGGGTACTAGCCGGTGCAGGTCACGATCGTCGGGCTGCCGGCGAGCGGCAAGAGCACGGTCTTCAACGCGCTGACCGGCGGTCATGCGGAAACGGGAGCCTTCGCGGGTAGCCGCGCATCGCCGAACGTCGCCGTGGTCAAGGTCCCCGATGAGCGGCTCGACCGACTCGCCGCTCTCTTCAAGCCGCGGAAGGAAACGCCCGCCGACGTCACGTACGTCGACGTCGCGATTCCGGCAGGGGCGGCCAGGGAGGGGACGGTCGCGCCGGATGTCCTGGCCCAGATCCGCAACGCTGACGCGCTCGTCCACGTGGTACGCGCCTTCGAGGCCGGGACGGCCGATCGCCCGGTCGATCCATGGCGCGACGTGGAGGAGCTCGACCTGGAGTTCGTCGTGGCCGATCTCACCGTGATCCAGAAGCGGCTCGAGAAGCTGCGCACCTCCGGTCGCCACGGCTCGCCAACCGAGCGTGAGACCAACGCGCTGGAGGAGGAGCTCCTCGCGCGACTAGAACCACATCTGGGGGAGGGCCATCCGCTGCGCTCCCTCGAGCTCGGCGAGCAGGAAGAGAAACGGCTGCGCGGGTACCGCTTCCTGTCCCAGAAGCCGGTCCTCGTCATCCTGAATATCGACGAGGCGAGGCTCCCAGGCGCCGCTGAGCTGGAAGTCGAGGGTCGGGAGCGCTACCGCCAGCCTCACAGCGACGTGGCAGCCCTGGCCGGCAAGCTGGAGGAGGAGATCGGTCAGCTGACGAGCGAGGATGCTGACCTCTTCATGGCCGATCTGGGGATCGCCGAGGCCTCACGCGGCCGGGTGATCCGGCTGACGTACGGTCTCCTGGGCCTCTTCAGCTTCTTCACTGCTGGCGAGGACGAATGCCGTGCCTGGACGCTGCGCCATGGCGAGACGGCGGTCGATGCCGCCGGCGTCATCCATTCGGACCTGGCGCGCGGCTTCATCCGCGCCGAGGTGGTCACCTTCGACGACCTGATGGCGTGCGGCAGCCTGGCGGAGGCACGCAAACGCGGCCTGCTGCGCTCAGAGGGAAAGGCCTACCGGGTGCGCGATGGCGACGTCATCCAGGTGCTCTTCAACGTCGCCCGCTAGGGGCGCCCACGCAGTACGCGGTGCGCGCCTTTCATGGCTTCTTGCTAGGACGAACGGTCGAGCTCCGCGACGATGCTTCGGAACTCCTCGCTGGGCTCGACCAGGAAGGTGTCAACCTCCTCGACCCCGACACTCATGCTCGCCCGCAGCTTCTCGTCGCTGATGTACGTGAAGCCCTCGGTACGCTCGAGCTCACGGGCAATCGCCTCGACGAGCGTGTCCTCCTCGAAGGTGTCGACGACACGCCGCCGAGCCTCGAGCGCGAGCGCAGCGAACGCTTCCGGCGTCAGATCCCGCTCGCTGATCAGGAGCGCGTCGGTCATCAGGTCGGTCGGGCCCTCGTGGAGCTCGTAGAAGTACAGAGCCATTAGCCGATCATAGACCGATGCTGATCGACTCGCCCCAGGTCCTCCAAGACCGGCCGCCGCACGCGGTCGACCTCCTGGTGGTGGGTGGGCTGACGGTCGACTACTTCGCAGATGGCTCGTCCGCAGCTGGCGGCTCCGTCGTGCATGCGTCGCGCGCCGCTTGGGCGGCGGGCCTGCGGGTTGGCGTCGTGACCCTGGCTGGGGACGAGCCGGAGGCTCGTGACGGCCTCCGCGAACTTCGTGAGCTCGCCACCGTGCACGCCGTGCGCGTCGGGGCGTCGATTGGGTTTCGGCACCACGAGCAGGGTGGCCACCGCGTCCTGGTCCTCACAGAGCGCGGGTCGCCACTGACCTGTCCCACGCGCGCCCTTCAGCCCCGCGCGGTCCTGTATGCGCCGGTTGCCGCCGAAATCGGAGCTGGGCTCGCTGATCAGGTTTATCCGGGAGCCGCGACCGCCGCCATCCTTCAGGGATGGCTCCGTACCCTGGATCAAGGCAGGCCCGTTCGACCGACACCGCTGGCCGCGCTGGACCCTGCACTGGTCGAGCCTCTTCGGACGTTCGACCTGCTCGTCGCGAGCCGGGAGGACCTCGCCGCGGTGGCCGCAGAACCCGGAGACCAGCTCGACCAGCTGCGGGCGACCTTCGGCCCACGGCCGCTGCTCGCGGTGACCGGCGGCCCGTCCGGCGCGTGGCTCGATGGTGGAGATCGACCTCGATGGCACGTCGCGCCGGAGCGGGTGATCATTGGGACGCCGACTACCGGTGCTGGTGACGTCTTCGCCGCAATCCTGGCTGCCCAACTGGCTCGTGGCGTGGACCCCGCCGCCGCGGCGGAAGCGGGGACGAGAGCCGCCGTCGCATATCTGGCGCGACGACCCTCGTAGCCGGCGGCTGGCTAGGCGGCTCGCCCCTCCCGGTCCGGCGATCGACGCCGCGCGTCCGCGGCGACCCAGCGGCGCAAGCGCCGCAGCCGCCGATCGACGCGGACGCGCATGGCACCCAGCTCGTTGATCCCCCCACCGCGCCCCAGGGCGAAGGACAGGTCGAGGACCCTGGAGGCCGCGGAAGCCGCCTCGAGCGCGCCGCAAAGATCGCGGCGGTAGCGCTCGCGGATGCGAGCGACCTCGATCCATGCACCCGCCGCGTCGACCGACGCGGCGCGCGTCCCGCTCCGCCACAGTTCCTCCGCCCCGAGGAGATCCCCGGTGGCAAGCATCAGCCGTGAAGCGAATCGCCGCAGGCCGGGCGCGTCAGCGCGGTCGGCGGCAGCCAGCGCGCGAGCGACCACCTGCAGCGCACCGGTCGCGTCGCCAAGCCGCAGCAGGTCGAGTCCCATGCCGCGGTGATCGAGCAACGCGGCGTCGCGCCAGGCCCCGGCGCGGAGGCGCGCAATGGTCGCCTCCAGCAGCGCGAGCGAGACGATGTCCTGCAGGTTGTGATCCAGGACGGCGGCCAGTAGCTCCGGCGAGCCGCCGCGGAGGTAGCCGAAGTAACGCGCAGGAACCTCCGAACTCGGGCAGTCGTGTACCCGCCGTACCCCAAGCACCGCTGCCTCCACGTCGGCGAGGCGGGCGCTCCCCAGGGTTCGCCGCCAGAGGCGGCGGGCGATCGGCAGCAGGTCGTCATGGCGTGCGGGGAGCGCCGCCTGTTCGGCGAAGAAGCCATGGACCGTGAGCCGGCTGACGAGGAGCGGCATGTCAAAGCTGCGGCCGTTGTACGTCACGAGTCGCTGTGGCCAGGCCAGCTCTGCGCAGAGGCGGCGCAGCATCGCCCGCTCATGGGGGTAGTCAGGCAGGAGCAGCTGACGAACAATGATCGCGCCGCCCTGGAGATGCCCGACGCCGGCCAAGAACGGGACGGTGCCCGCCCCGGTCGACAGGCCGGTCGTCTCCGTGTCGAAATAGACCGCGCTTGGCAGCCCTTCGAGCGCCACAGCATCGTCGGACGTCATCGGCACAGTCCGCTCAACCACGATGGCCGCGCCACCGTCCGTCAATTCGAGGCGCGCTCCGAACCAGCGGGCGAGGGTCGCTGCCCGGTCGTCGATGTGCGCGGCAGCGGAGATGGGACCGAGGCCGCTCGGCCGCTCGAGGCGCTTCGCGGCCAGTCGATCAGCGAGGCTGCGGGCCACGCTCATCGGTCAGGAGAGCGCCGCGAGCAGTTCGCCGACGACCGCCTTTCCGCGGGGTCCGACTTCGGTTACCGGCCCGACGCAGGCCGGGCAGCCGTCGGCGCAGCGGCATCCGTCGACCAACCCACGACACGCGAGGACCAACTGGTCGATGAGGGTGAAGAGGCGCTCGGTGAGGCCTACGCCGCCGGGGACCGCGTCGTAGAGGTAGAGCGTCGGACGGCCGGTGAATGGCGCTTGGACCTGGGCGAGAACGCCGAGGTCTCGCGGGTCGCACATGAGGAGCATCGCCGCGCACGTCCGTGCAACCCTCGCCAGACCGATGAGCGCGCCGTCGAGGGTGTCGCGGTCGTAGCGGTTCACGATCTCGGCCGGCGGCACAAGCCAGCAGGCGGCCGTATGCATCTCCTGTTCGGGGATGCTGATCGAACCCCAGCCCACGTTCTCGTGTGTGTGGAACTTGAGCTTCTTGAACATGGTCACCTTCCAGGCGACCATCACCTCGCCTCGCTGGCGCTGGCCTGCGGATCCAGTGGCGTCTTCGAAGACCTCGAGCACCTTCAGGGTGATGCCGAGATCTGCATCGGTGTAGTAGTCGACATCCGTGCGGGTGACGTAGGCCTTCCGCTCCTCCCAATCGAGGCGGTCGACGTGGTGCTGGACTCCCTCATGGATATAGATCGCCTTCTCATGGACGAGCAGCGGCGCGGCGAATAGGTCGACCTCGCCGAGGACCCTGTGCCGGTCTCCAGTGACGTCGACGATGACGACGTTTTCCGGTGAGCCACTGCGCAGGCTGAACGCGCTGGCAGGGAAGTTCTCGTGGCTCCAGTAATAGCGATCGTCTGCGGCGCGACGGATGTAGCCGTCCTCCTCGAGGACGTCGAGCACGATCGGGGTCTCATCGATCCCGAAGCGCTCTCCTGCCGGCACGGGCAGTTCGAAGCTCGACGCGCGGAGGTGGTTGAGAAGGACGTGGAGGTTGTTGGGGTTCACTAGCCCGTGCTCGGGTGACTGGTCGAAGAGGTATTCCGGGTGAGTAGCCAGGAACTGGTCGATTGGTGCCGACGAGCAGACGAGCGCCGCCAGGCTCGTGCTCGTCCGTCGTCCGGCGCGGCCGAGCTGTTGCCAGGTGGAGGCGATCGTCCCTGGGTAGCCCACGCTGATCGCCGCGTCCAGGCTGCCGATGTCAATCCCCAGCTCCAGGGCATTCGTGGCGACCACGCCCCGGACTCGGCCGTCGCGCAGGCCAGCCTCGATGTCGCGGCGCTCGTTGGGGAGGTAGCCGCCCCGATAACCGCGGATGGTGTGGGGATGGCCGGGTGGGGGGGCGAAGGTCTCGCGCAGGTAGCTCGTGAGCACTTCGACAGCTGTCCGAGAGCGCGCGAAGGCGATCGTCTGCACGCCGCCCGAGATCAGGTCCTCCGCGAGTCGCTGCGCCGTGAGCAATGCCGAACCGCGGATGCCGAGCTGCTCGTTGGCGACCGGGGGATTGACGACAAGAATGTGTTTCCGTCCGCGCGGAGCACCGTTCTCGTCGACCAGCTCCACCGTTGCCTCGAGCAGCTGCTCAGCAAGGTCGCGTGGGTTGGCGATCGTGGCACTGGCGCAGATGAAGACCGGGTCCGCGCCATAGTGACGACACACGCGACGCAGCCGCCTGATCACGTTCGCCACGTGGCTCCCGAACAGGCCCCGATAGGTGTGGAGCTCGTCGATGACGACGAAGCGAAGGTTCTCGAAGAGCTTGAACCACTTGGTGTGGTGCGGGAGGATCGCGGAATGGAGCATGTCAGGGTTCGTGATGACCACCTGCCCGGCAGCGCGGACCACGCTGCGCACCGTCGGCGGGGTGTCTCCGTCGTACGTGCTCGTCTTGAGCTCAAGCTCGGCGGCGTCGGCCAGCATGCGCAGCTCGGTGAGCTGATCCGCTGCGAGCGCCTTGGTGGGGAACAGGTACAGGGCCCGGGCAGTCGGGTCGCGGGCGATTGCGTCGAGGACCGGCAGGTTGTAGCAAAGAGTCTTACCCGATGCGGTCGGGGTCACAACGCAGACGTTGCGACCGTCGCGTACCGCCTGGATCGCGTGCGCCTGGTGGGTGTACAGGGCTTCGACGCCGCGGGTGCGAAGCGCGTGCACGATGCGCGGGTCTATGCCGTCCGGCCACGGCGCGTGACGCGCCGGAAGCGGCTCCAGCACCCGATGGGCAGCTAGCAGTGCCTGGATCGACGGGTCGGCCAGGAGACTTTCGATGACGTGGTCGACGGTCGTTGGCGGTTGGGTCAGCATGAGCTTCGAATAGAACGCACGTTCGACAATCTAGCACGGGTGTTCGATATGGCGTGAGCATTTCCTTGACGGTGTGGAAAACTCGCCCGTAGACTGCCCGCCAGATGACCGGCGTCGACCTCCCCCTCGAAGGATCTCCGCGGCCACCGACGCGAGGTCCACGGTTTCGGCTTCCCGCGAGTCGCGGACGGCTCATCTGGCTCGCGCTGCTGCTCCTGATTGGGACGTTGCTGGCCGTTCAGGTCGGGCGCCAGGTGTATGAGAACTACTCGATCACGCAGCGCGCTGCCGAGCTGCGGGTGGAGATCGCCGAGCTCGAGGCGGGAAACCGCAGCCTGCGGCTGCAGTTCGACTACTGGAACAGCGACGCCGCCGTCGCCGCGGAGGCTCGCCGCCAGAACTGGGGACACTCGGGCGATCAGCTGCTGATCATTCCGCCCGGTGCCGAGGTGCCGCTGCCCGCGGCTCTCACGCCCGCGCCGCCCCCGACCAAGCCGCGCCTGGAGCAGTGGCTGGAGCTCTTCTTCGGCAGCTGACCGGCCGGTTCGACCTGACATGCCCAAGGAGTAGGCCGCCCTCGCGACAGGTCGGGTGTCGTAATCAGACTGCCAGCAGCCACTCAGCCCTTCGAGCCGACGCCCTCGAAATGGAAGGAGACCGCGACCGGTGTGTCATGACACTGACGCCAGCCCCGCCGTCTTTGGTGAACCGATCACCACGAGCCGATC
>JALYLE010000269.1 GCA_030774375.1 Chloroflexota bacterium
GCCATGACGCGCAGCACGTTGCCGCCGGCCAGGCGGGCCAGGTCCGCATCGGTCCAACCACGAAGGATCAACTCTGCGAACAGGTTTGGGTACCCCGACACGTCTTCCAGTCCCTGCGTGTTGAAGATGCTCCCGTCGAAGTCCCCACCGAGCCCCACGTGTTCCACGCCCGCCACGCGCGCGACGTGCTCGACGTGGTCGGCGACCATTGAGAGTGGTGGAATCGGGACATCCAGCCCCCTCGATCACCTCATGGCTGATCGCGCGACGGGCGGCCTCGTCGGTGATGCCCTCCAGGCGCCGCGTCGCCTCCGCGATGGCGGGGATCAGCACCGCGGCTGCATCCTGAGAGACGAAGCCGGCGACGAACGTGACCATCACCACGCCGCCGTTGGCGGTCACACGCTGCAGGATCTCGTCGGGCACGTTCCTCGGCACGTCACACAACGCTCGCGCCGACGAGTGGCTGAAGATGATCGGCGCGTCGCTGGTCTTGATGGCGTCGCGCATGGTGGTCGGCGCGACGTGTGACAGGTCGACCAGCATCCCCAAGCGGTTCATCTCACGCACGACCTCCCGGCCAAACGGGGAGAGGCCGCCGTGGCGCGGCTCATCTGTGGCGGAGTCCGCCCAGTCGTTGGTCAGGTTGTGGGTGAGGGTCAGGTAGCGCGCGCCGAGGTCGCGGAATGCGCGCAGCACGCCCATCGAGTTCTCCAGGACATGCCCGCCCTCCAGGCCGAGCAGAGAGGCGACGCGCCCGCGCGCGAACGCCCGCCGAACCTCGCGTGCGCTCCAGCACGGCTCCAGGTCGCGCGGGTATCGGGCGATCATTCGCCGGGCCAGCTCAAGCTGCTCGAGCTGGACGCGCGCGAAGCCGGTGCCGCTCTCTGCCGGCACGAAGACGCTCCAGAACTGGCCGCCGACGCCGCCGATCCTCAGCCGGCGGAGATCGGTCTGACCGGCGGTCCGTCGACGCAAGTCGTAGGCGACGAGGTCGCCCGGTGCCTGTTCGTTGGTCCGAATCGCCCAGGGCAGGTCGTTGTGCCCGTCGATCAGGATGTGCCGCCGCAACAGCGCCCGCGCGTGCTCCATGGCGCGTCGACGCTCGCGAAGCTCCTTCCGGGTGCTCATGGGGGTCAGTCTAGAGATCAGACCGATGACGCCGATGCGCCTTTGGCCCTCCGTTCAGATGGTGCTGCCTGTCACCACGGGCATAGAATCGTCGCGAAGACGAGCGGGCCCGACGAGCCGCCCAGGGCGCAGGAGGAGGTCGAGGAGATGACACGCTTCGTACGACAACGAGTGGGGCTGGTGGGAGCGGTGGTCCTCCTCGCGGCCATGGCGACTCTGGTGCTGGCGAGCCTCGTCCTGGCAACGGACCGCCTGGGCGGCAAGCTCCGATTCGGCGACACGGTCGTCGTTCCCGCGTCCGAGACCGTCGACCACGACCTGTACGTCTTCGCCGGACAGATCACGATGGACGGGACCGTTAACGGCGACCTGGTCGCGTCTGGCGGGAACGTTCGGATCAACGGCACCGTGACGGGCGACGTGGTGGCTGCCGGCGGGATGGTCGACCTGGCCGGCAACGTCAAGGGCGACGTTCGCGTGGCCGGGGGCCAAGTGACCGTGGCGGGCGTTGTCGGTGAAGACCTGGTCGCCGGCGCGGGACAGCTCAGCGTCACCCAGAGTGTTGGTGGGGACCTCATCTTCGGGGCAGGGAACGCCAGCGTGGATGGCAAGATCGTCGGCAGCATCGAGGGCAGCGCCGGGACCTACCAGCGGACCGGATCGTTTGGCGGTACCGAGAATGTGAGCGTCGGACAGCGTGGCGCCGCTCCCACGCCCGCAGCTGGCAACGTCGTCCTCGACGCCGTCCGTCATTTCGTTGTTGTCCTGCTCTTCGGCGCGATCGGACTGTGGCTGCTGCCGCGCGCCTTTCGCGCCACTGAGGACGTCCTCCGCCGGCGCACACTTGCCTCGCTGGGGTTCGGCGTGCTCGCCCTTATCGGTTACCTCGTGGCCTGGATCCTGGTGATCATCCTGATCGTGCTACTGGCGATCGCGCTCGGACTCCTCACGTTTGGGGCGCTCGCCACGATCGAGGCCGTCGCCGGGATCCTGGCGCTGGGCGTGCTCACCTTCATCTTCGTGCTGATCGTGGCTTTCATAGCGGATGCCCTCGTAGGACTGGCCATCGGTCGCCTGATCGTCCCGGCCCTCGGCATGCGCGGACCGGCGTCGGACCGATGGCAGGAGCTCGGCGTGCTGGCCCTCGGCGCGGCGCTGGTCGTTATCGCGACCTCGCTGCCCGCGATCGGCGGGATCGTGAAGTTGTGTGTGGCGCTGCTCGGCCTCGGTGCGCTGACGCTTGTCGCGTGGGGCGCCTGGCGTGGCATGCGTCCCGCGCCATCCGCTCCTCCCGCGCCGCTGCCGGCGCCGTTGGCCGGGTCATGAACCCCTTGGCGGCGCCATCGGTCCGTGAACATTGAGCGCCTGACCGACTGGCTGGAGCGCTACTTCGGGCCCGGCGCAGCAACGACCCTGACGAGGTCGCCGCGCTCTTTGCCGCCGACGCGGTGTACAGCGACGGGCCGTTTCGCGAGCCCACGATCGGCCGCGATGCGATCGTGGCCA
>JALYLE010000270.1 GCA_030774375.1 Chloroflexota bacterium
CTCGTTTGCGTCCGATCGATGGCGGAACGGTCCCCGCGCTCCTCGTCGAGCATGTGACCAAGCGTTTCATGGTCGGTCGGAAGCGGCGGCCGGTGGTTGCCATCAACGACGTCACGTTGCGCATCCAGCGGGGGGAGATCTACGGGATCCTGGGTGCCAACGGCAGCGGCAAGAGCACGCTCATCCGGCTGGTGAGCACGCTCCTGACGCTGGATGCCGGGCGAGTCGAGGTCTTCGGCCACGACATCGAGCGGGACGAGATGGCGGTGAAGCGCCTGATCAACCGCGTGAGCGTCGACGCCGCGTTCTTCAAGAAGCTCAGTCCAGACGAGAACCTGCTCTACGCCGCGCGTCTCTACGGGCTCGATGCCCGCGAGTCGCGGATCGAGGCGCGGCGGATCCTCGCCCGGCTGGGGATCGGCGAGAAGCGGCTCGGCCGGCCACTCGAGCAGATGAGCCGGGGGATGCAGCAGAAGGTCGCCATTGCGCGGGCGCTGCTGACCAGCCCGACACTGCTCTTGTTGGACGAGCCGACGACGGGCCTCGACCCGCGGTCAAAGCTCGACGTGCAGTCGTTCATCGAGGACCTGCGCGACACGCACGACGCGACGATCGTGCTCACCACCCACGACCTCGACGAGGCCGAGCGGCTCTGCGATCGGATTGCGCTGATCAACGACGGCCGGATCGTTGCCGAGGACACGCCCGGCGGCCTGAAGGCCCGTGTGGCCGAGGAGTACGGGCTGGCGCCAACCCTGGAGAGCGTCTTCATGACATTCACCGGGCGCTCGCTCGACGACGACATCGGCGACGACGACAAAGACAACGATGACTGATAGATGACCGAGAAGGGAGGTGATATCCGTGATGATCCATCCGACCCCGCGTGACCTGACGTCCGCGCACGAGGAGCGCGTGGCGCGACTGCGCCGCGAGATCCACGTGTCGCATGCATATCGGTCAAACCGCCGCACCGTGCGGCGCTGGGTCGGTCGCCAGCTGGTGCGTGTGGGGAGGCGCCTGGCGGCGGACCGGTCGTTCAGGCCGGTCCGGTCCCTCTAGGGCCGGATCGGCACACCCACCGACAGGAGATTGGTTCTCATGAGCCTGATGACCCGCGAACTGAGGGCCTCGTACGCCTTCGTCGAGCGGAACTTCAACCTGACCAGGCGTTACTGGGGCTGGGAGGTCGCCTTCCTGGTCTATGCCGTTGCGGGCGCGCTCGCGGTGTCGCTCATCGGCAAGGACCAGGGAGACAGTCGCCTCCTGCTCACGTTGGTCATCGGCGCCGTCTTCTGGAACTACCTGTCGGTCGTCTTCAGCTTCATCGCCGAGACGATCACCTGGGAGCGCTGGGAGGGGACGCTGGAGTACACGTTCATGGCCCCCGTCCGCCGCTACACGCAGATGATCGGATCCACGCTCTATGCGGTCGCCTACGGGCTCGTGCACACCGTGGTCGTGCTTGTCGTACTGGCGCTCTTCTTTGAGCTGGACCTGACCCACGCGAACTTTGGGACCGGCGCGATCTTCATGCTCCTGGGCTCGGTCTCGTTCATCGGGATCGGGATCATGACGGCGATCCTGCCGCTCATGTACGTGGAGCGCGGGGCGCAGATGACCTTCGTGCTGCAGTCGGTACTACTGCTCATCAGCGGCGTCTACTACAGCATCGACATCCTGCCGGGCTGGATGCAGGTCCTCTCGCGCTTCTCTCCGGCGACCTATGTGCTCGACGGCGTACGCCGCGGGCTGATCGATGGGGTGGGGATCGGTCCGCTGCTGGGTGACGTCTGGCCACTGCTGCTGATGGGGATCGTCCTCATTCCCCTGGGCATGTGGGCGTTCGCGCGAGCCGAGCGCTATGCCAAGCGGACTGGCAAGCTGAAGCGGGTGGGCTAGGCAGTGCGCCCGAGCCGATACCGACGGATCATCACGGAGAATCACCGATGAACACGCAATCAGCAGGCCCGACAACGGGCATGGAATCAGGAGGCCCCGAGCGCGTTGGGTCACTCGAGCCGATGGCTGGGCTCGTCTTCCGCCCGTGGCGTGGTGCGGACGACGTGGCCGCCATGGCGCGCGTGGCGAACGCATCCAACGACGCGGATACGGTCGATGAGCGGACGAGCCCCGAGGAGCTCCTCAACTTCTTCATCCGAGGCGATGAGCATTTCGACCCGGGTTTGGACCTGACCGTCGTCGAGCTGGCCGGCGAGCTGATCGCCTACGGCTGGGTTGGCTGGGCCGACACCACGGACGGCTTGCGCGAGTACCGGCTGAGCGGATACGTCCACCCGGCCTGGCGACGGCGCGGCGTCGGTCACCGGCTGCTCGCCTGGCAGGAGGATCGCGCCCGAGCGATCGCAGCCGGGCATGACGTGGACCGACCGCGCGTCTTCGGCACGTGGTCGCCCGAGGCCCGCGTGGGCAAGCGCGCGCTCGTCGAAGCGTCCGGCTTCCGTCCCGTCCGCTGGTTCTTCGAAATGCAGCGCACATACCTGGACTCGGTGGACGTGCCGCCGCTTCCCGACGGCATCGAGGTGCGCCCGATCGGCACAGATCGGGCCTCCTTGCGCGGCCTCTTCGACGCGGACGCCGAGGCATTCAGGGACCATTGGGGTGGCTGGAATGCGACCGACGCCAACTTCGAGGAGTGGCTCAGCGACCCGAAGTTCGACCCGTCGATCTTTGTCGTTGCCTGGGAGGGCGATCAGATCGCGGGCGCGGTGATCAACACCATCAGCGCACACGAGAACGCGGCCTTCAACCGTCAGCGTGGCTGGCTCGACAGCGTCTTCGTCCGCCCCCCGTGGCGGCGGCGGGGCCTTGCCCAGGCACTCGTGGCGCGGTCGCTGGTGGCGCTCCGCGAGCGGGGCATCACCGAGGCGATGCTCGGCGTCGACAGCGAGAATCCAACGGGCGCCGTGGGCGTCTACGAGCGCGCGGGATTCACCGTGTCGCACCGCGGGATCGCATACCGCAAGGCGTGGGAGGAGAGGGAATGAGCGTCGCCGCCGATCCGGAGCTCGCCCAGCTGGCGAGCGAGCTGCCTGACATCGAGGGGCTCATCGTCCGGCGACTGCGGCTGCCCGATGACGCCGGGGCGCTCGCTTCCCTCAGCAACCGCGCCCAGGAGGCGGACGACATCGACGAGCGCGAGACGGCCGAGGACTGGGAACGATGGTTAACGATGACGAATGGCCTCGATCTGGCAACCGGCGTCGTGGTGGCTGCGCTCGAGGGTGCAATGGTGGCCTATGCGCAGGCCCGCTGGACGGACGACAACGACGGCGGGCGCAACTACGGAACGATGGGGATCGTGGAGCCCGAGCTGCGCGGACGGGGAATTGGCGGCGCGCTGCTCCGTCACAACGAGCGACGGCTGCGACTGATCGCCGCGGGCCACGATCCGCTCCTTGAGAAGCGGCTCGAGAGCTGGACATACGATAGCGAGACGCTGCGGATCAGCCTGCTTGAGACGGCAGGCTACGCGGCCGTCCGCTACTTTTTCGACATGCTCCGCCCGGCGCTCGACGAGATTCCGGACCTCCCGCTCCCTCCTGGTCTCGAGATCCGGCCGGTGCGGCCCGATCAGTACCGCCAGATCTGGGAGGCGGACACCGAGGCCTTCCGTGACCACTGGGGCGGGATGGACACCTCCGAGAAGTCCTTCACCCGTCATTTCTCCGGACCGAACTTTCGGCCGGAGCTCTGGCGCGTCGCGTGGGAGGGCGACGAGGTCGCGGGCGTGGTGGCGAACGAGATCTTGACGGCCTACAACCAGGCCTCGGGGCAGCGTCGGGGGTTACTGGCCGGTGTCAGCGTACGCCGACCGTGGCGCGGCCGCGGGCTTGCCCGTGCGCTCGTCGCCGACAGCCTGCGGGCGCTGCGCGATGCGGGCATGACGAGCGCGACGCTGGGGGTAGACGCGGAGAATCCGACGGGCGCCCTGGGGGTCTACGAGGCGACGGGCTTCCGCGTGGCGAACAAGGGCCGCACCTATCGCAAGCCGCTGATGGCGGGCGACGCAGGCTAGGCTGTCGTGATGGACGCAGCCGAAAACCGGGCCTTCATCCATGCCAACCTGGACCTTGACTCGTCATCTGCCGCGGAGATTGGCGTTAAGTGACTCGGCGTCACGCTTGCGTCGAGCGACGGCGTGAGATCACGCTCATCTTGCGCTCGCTGGACGCGGTATCGGGCTCGCCAGGGGCCCAACGCGAATGAGGACAGCACATGACGAGTCAAGCTTGCAAAGGGCGGCGTAGCGCGAATGAGGACAGTGCCTGCCGACTCGGCGAGGCGCTAGCCGGTCGAGCCGGCGACGGTCAGGGCTGCGAGGCAAGAACCCGGTCGCGAACCTCGTGGTAGTACTCGACCACGCGCTCGGTGACCCGCGGCCAGGAGTATTCCGGGGCGCGGCGCTGGCCGGCCTCGCCCATCTGGTTGCGTAGCTCGGGATCGCGGGCGAGCGCGTAGAGGGCCGCGGCCAGGGCGCGGTGGTTGCGCGGCTCGACGAGAAGGCCCTGCACGTCGCGCTGGAGCACGTTCTTGTAGCCGTGAATGTCCGAGGCCACGATCGGCACACCGGCGGCCATCGCCTCGAGCAGCACGATTCCGAAGCTCTCCTGGCCGGTCGACGGCACACAGAAGATATCGGCTGAAGCCAGGTAGCGGGCCTTTCGCGCATCGCTCACCCGCGTCAGGAACTCAACATCACGAACCTGGCGCAGCCCCACGAAGCGGCGGTACTCGCGCAGCTTTGGACCGGCGCCGATGACGAGAAGGCGCGCGTCGACGCGGCGCTTGCGGAGCCGGTGATACGCCTTCAGCAGGTGGATCAGCCCCTTACGTTCCTCCAGGCGGCCGATGAAGAGGATGTTCAGCGTCCCGTCGCGCAGCTGCTCGAGCGGCGCCGCCGAACCGTAGAGCTCGATGTCGACCCCGTTGGGGATGATCTCGTACTCGCCCGGGAAGTAGCGGCTGATGAAATGCCGCGCCGCGCCGGAGACCGCGATCCGGCCATGGAGTCGCGCTGCGAGCGGCCCGGCGACCCGGCGCCCGAACCAGTAGCTGGGGCTGAATCCGCCAAACGCGTGGAACGTGGCGATATTCACCGTCTGCGATTGATCGAGGACCGTTGGCGAGAGGAAGGGCACGAATGGCTCGTGGAAATGAAGGATGTCGAACTGATGCTCCGCCAGGATCTCGCGGGCCTGCTCCTTGAATTGCCAACCGAGGGTGACGCGGCCGACGCTGCCATTTGCGGGAAAGGCCCAGCCGGTGCCGAGCCGGATCACGTGACCCTCGCTCTCGCGCTCCTTGCCGTACTTACTCGTGATGACCCACGCATCGTGCCCGAGGCGCCGCAGCTGCTCGTACTGGTTGCGGATGTGGTCGTTCACGCCTCCGGGGTGCGGATAGCCATACGGGCTGACAAGGGCAACCTTGAGCGGCGGCCGGCCGGCCGCGGAATGGACCGATGGTGCCGCCACGGGCGCAGTCGCCGACGGAGGGGCGGCTTCGTCGAGCTTGGTCATCGCCACTCTCCTGTGGGTCGCAGAGTATGGCGGAGGTGGCGCGCCTTGGCGACCAGCTGACGGCGATAGACGTCGACGTTGTGCCAGGTGCTCCAATGCGCCCCGGCCGGCTGGGTGACTCCCGATGCGAGCGCAGCTCGGAAGTCGTGACCGGTGGTGCCGGGGAACCAGGTCCACCCGGTGCCGACGCCCTCGAGGACGTGGGCATCCGACGCACCGATCTCCGGCAGGCCCAGATGCTGAGCGTTGAGCCGCAGTCGGGCCTCGTGCCGAGCTCGACCCGCTACCGAGGGATTGATCACCTCGATCGCGTCGAGGTGGCGCGCGCGATTTGCCTCCCGATGCAGGCTCCGAAGGCTTCGCGCACCGATGCTGGGCGTGAGTGGCGCCATTGGGTGGGCAGCGATCGCCAGGCCGCCGGCTTCGTGGATCCGCTCGACCGTCTCAGCGAGCGGGCGCAGGGACGGGATCCGCTCCTCCACGAAGAGCGCGAGAAGGTGGCCTCGGCGGGTGGTCACTTCCTCGCCGATGACGAGCTCGAAGTGGTAGCCACCGGCCGCGTGCAGCTCGTGAGCTCGCAGAGCGCCGTCGATCCGCTCGTGGTCGGTGATCGCGATCAGGTCGAGATCCGTGCGCATCTCGACCCAATCGAGCAGCTCACCCACGCTCGCCGTGCCGTCGGAGTACAGGGTGTGGAGATGGAGGTCGGCCTTTCCGCGTGCGCCACCGTTGCGCGGTCGCCCGGTCACGTGGCCGCCCCTGGCGCGCGACGGCCAGCGC
>JALYLE010000271.1 GCA_030774375.1 Chloroflexota bacterium
CGAAGATGATGGCCGGCAGGACCACCGCGCCGAGCAGGATCCGATTCGAGCGGATGTCGCGCCACTCCTTGCCGAAGACGGCAGCGACGTAGCTAAGCCGCATCACGCTCCCCGATCTCGCCCACCAAATGCAGGTAGACGTCCTCAAGCGACGCCGCCTCCTCGCGGAGTGCGACGATCCGCGCGCCATGCGCCACGAGCGTTGCGACGAGCTCAGGGTTGTCGCGGCGTGGGTCACGGACCTCGACCTGCAGGCCACCGGGCTCGGTTCGGGCGGCCGCCACGAACGGCAGGGCGGAAAGGGCATCGAGCAGGCGCCGAGCCTCACCGTCGCTGGCCGCGAGCTCGATCCGCACGGTCGCCGCTCGGCCACGTCGGCGGAGCGCCGCGGGGGTATCGACCCGCAACAGCGTCCCCTGCATGATCCCGATCCGATCCGAGAGCCGCTCGGCCTCGTCCAGGTTATGGGTGCACATCACGATCGAGCGCCCGGCGTTGCGCAGCGTCGACACGAAGTCGCGAACCGTCTTGGCGGCATGCGGGTCGAGACCGCTCGTCGGCTCATCGAGGTAGATCACTTCTGGCTCGTGGAGGAGCGCGCGGGCGATCGCGACCTTCTGCCGCATCCCCTTGCTGAAGCCGATGACCTTGCGGTCCCCCATCTCCTCGAGCCCAACGATCTCCAGGTAGCGGTTTACCGCTCGACGCAGCGCCTTGCCTCGCAGCCCGTACAGATAGCCGTAGTACGCCAGGTTCTGACGCGCGGTCAGCTTGTCGTGGAGGCCTGGGCTCTCGGTCAGGATTCCGGACGAGGCACGGATCCGCGCCGAGTCCGGACCGAGCTGCAGGCCATTGACGCGCGCGGCACCGGCCGAGGGCACGATCAGGCCGGCGAGCATCCGCACGGTCGTCGTCTTGCCGGCGCCGTTCGGGCCGAGGAGGCCAAAGATCTCGCCATCGCCAACGGTGAAGCTGAGCTCATGGACGGCCTGGACCGCGCCAAAGCGCTTTCCGAGCCCCACGACCTCGATCATCGAGTGCTCCCCACGGCCGCACTCTAGCAGCCGAGCTCACGAGCTGGGTCCGGTACGATGGTCGCCCCGACCGCCCGTGAGAGGTGCCCATGGCCGAGCAAACCCTTGCGTCCCGGATGGCATACGAGGGGCGCCTGATCTCGCTGCGAGTCGACGATGTCGAGCTCGCGACCGGGCGCCGCGCGCGACGCGAGATCGTGGTGCACCCGGGGGCGGTGGTCATCGTCGCCTGGGACGGTGAGCGGCTGGCGATGGTCCGCCAGTGGCGGCAGGCCGTCGGCGGGACGCTGCTGGAATGCCCGGCCGGCACTCGCGACCCGGGCGAGCAGCCGGCCGCGACGGCGGCCCGTGAGCTCGCCGAGGAGGCCGGCGTGAGGGCGGCCACCTGGCGGGTCGGTCCCGCCTTCTTCTCGGCGCCAGGCTTCTGCACGGAGCGACTCACCCTCTTCCTGGCCACGGACTTATCGCCAGCGACCGACGTGGTATCACCGGAGGACGAGGACCTCGAGGCCAGCTGGCTGACCCTTGCTGAAGCGCTGGCGGCGATTGACGACGGGCAGGTCCAGGACGCCAAGTCGCTCGTCGCCATCCTGTGGCTGGCCCGGCACCTGGATCTTCTGGCGGAGGAGCCCGACTGATGTTCGACCTGGCCATCCCCTGGTGGGAGCTCGCCGTTCGCTCGGCGGTCATCTACCTCGCGCTGATCGCGGTGCTCCGGATCTTTGGCAAGCGAGAGATCGGCCAATTCACGCTCTTCGATCTGGCCCTCATCCTCGTGATGGCGAATGCCGTGCAACCAGCCATGACCGGGCGCGACACCTCGCTCCTCGGCGGCCTGATCATCATCGTGACCCTGGTGGGCGTGAATCGCGCAATCGGCATGGCGCGCGCTCGGATTCCCTTCGTCGAGGCACTGCTCGAGTCACAGCCCACCATCCTGGCCCGCAATGGGGCGTGGATTAAGTCCGCCGTGCAGAATGAGGAGCTCACCCTCGAGGACGCGGATATGGCCCTGCGCCAGCATGGGTTCGCCGACGTCAAGGAGGTGCGCCTCGCTGTTCTCGAGGCCGATGGCTCGATCAGCGTCATCCCTCTGGCCGACGGCGGCGAGACGCCCCGCCGTCGTCGAGTGCGAATCGTGCGCCGCCTCTAGTACCTCCAGCCCCTTCTGGTACGCGCCTCACGTGTGCTGGCCCGCGGCCGACGGATGAGTGACGTCGGTGCCCGCTAAGATCGAGGCATGAAAAGCGCACCGATTGTGCTGGTTCCTGGGTTCTGGCTCGGCGCGTGGGCTTGGGACGAGGTCGCCGCGGCGTTGCGTGCCGACGGCCATGACGTCACCGCGTTGACGCTGCCCGGTCTCGATTCGGCCGACACCGACCGATCCGGCATCACGCTGTCGGATCACGTGGATGCGATCGTCGATGCGATCCAGGGTACCGAGCGTCCGGCCGTGCTGGCCGTGCACAGCGGAACCGGGTTCTCCGGCTACGCCGCGAGCGACCGGATTCCGGAGCGGATTGCGGCCATGGTCTATGT
>JALYLE010000272.1 GCA_030774375.1 Chloroflexota bacterium
CCTCGGGCACCAGCGTGTAGCCGCCCCAGAACGGCGGCAGCGGGATCTCGACACCCTCCGGCCAGCGGGCAGCGAGCTCCGCGACGCGTTCCTCGAGCGCCTTTCGGCTCGCGACTGGCTCGCCCTGCGCCGACGCCCAGGCGGACAGCTGGCTTCCCCGCGGTCGAGAGGCCCAGTAGATCGCCGACTCGGCATCGGGCTGCGGCTCGATCCGTCCTGCCGCGCGAACCTGCCTTCCCAGGGCGGGCCAGTGGAAGACGGCAGCCGCGCGCGGGTTGGCCGCCAGGTCGCGGCCCTTGCGCGAGCCTCGGTTCGTATAGAACGACAGTCCATCCACGGGGTCGCCGCGCAGCAGCACCATCCGCACGGATGGCTCCCCGTCAGCGCCGGCGGTCGCCAGCGCGAAGGCGTCGTGCAGCGGCAAGCCCGCCGACTCCGCCGCAGACAGCCACGCTGCGAGTTGGCGGAGCGGGTCCGGGTCGAGCTCCTCGGGGTCAGTCGCCATGTGGTGAGCCCGCCTGACCCTGAGCCGTCGCGGCCAGAACATCGGGGAGTGCGGCGGCCAGGCGCTCGTAGTCCTCGATCTCGTTGTACGCCGCGGCGCTGAGGCGCAGGAGGCGCTGCCAGCTGCCGCCGTCGGGCCGCTGCGGCCACGGGGTAATGACCACCTGGATGGCGTGCTGCTCCAGGAGCGCGTCGTGCACCGGATCGCCATACAGGTCGATCCCCTGCACTTCGCCACCAGACTGCATGCCGGGGAGCGGGATACTCGCCATGCTGCCGACCAGCTCGTCGGGGGCCGGCGGCTGCACGTCCAGCGCGCGGCAGACGAGGTCGCGCCCGGCGAGCGCCAGGGCGTGATTCCTGGCCCGGAGCGCCGGCCACCCACCGGGCACGATGGTCGCACCAAAGCGGATCGCCTCCGGAACGCTGAGATAGGCCGATGGGTCCGCGGTTCCGGTCCAGTCGAACTCGAGCCGGAACCGGGAGCGCTCGCCGTGCGGCGCGTTCGCGCCGTGGCTGATGACGAGCGGCCGGATGCTGTCCCGGCGGTCGGGGCGAATCCAGAGGAATCCTGCGCCCTTGGGTGCGGAGACCCACTTGTGGAGGTTGCCCGTGTAGTACGCGGCCCCGAGATTGGCGACATGGAGATCGAGCATTCCCGGGGCATGGGCGCCATCCACGAGCGTGTCGATGCCTTGCGAGGCAAGCTCGTTGACGAGGCGCTCCATCGGGAAGATGACCGCCGTCGGGCTCGTGACGTGGTCCAGCAGCGCCAGCCGCGTGCGCGGCGTCGCGTGCTCGAGCACCGCGTCAACGACCGCATCGGCCGCTGAGAGCGGAAATGGGACCGGCGCAATGACGACGCGGGCGCCGCCCTGTGCGGCGACGTGCTCCACGGCGTTCTTGGCCGCGTTGTAGGCGTGGTCCGTCGTGAGCAGCTCGTCACCCTCATCGAAGCGAAGGGACTTGAGGACGGTGTTGAATCCGGCCGTGGCGTTCGGGACGAAGGCGAGATCCTCCGCGTCGGCGTCGATGAACGTCGCCAGCTCGCCCCGGGCCTCGTCGAGAAGTGGTTGGAGGTCGCGGGCGAGGAAGCGCACCGGCTCCGCCTCGATCCTGGTCTGCCATGCGCGCTGAGCTTCGAGGACCGGACGCGGCGTGGCGCCAAACGAGCCATGGTTGAGGAACGCAAGCCCTGGTTCGAGGCTCCAGTAATGAGCGGGCGCTGAGGGCATCGACGGCTATCGTAGACCGATGCCTCCGCCCCTTGAACGGCCCGCTGCCGTCATCTTCGACCTGGACGGCACGCTGGTCGACACGGTCGAGACCCGGATTGCCGCATGGCTCTCGGTCTTCGACGAGTGGCAGTTGCCGGCAACCCGGGAGCTGGTCGCGCCACTCATCGGTGCAGACGGGAAGCGCCTGGCGCGGGAAGTCGCGACGCGCGCCGGGAAGACGCTCGACAACGCGCAGGCGGAGGCGATCGATCGACGATCCGGCGAGATCTACGAGACGCTGAACACGAACCCTCGGCCGCTCCCGGGAGGAAAGGAGCTGATCCAGGCGCTCGAGCAGCGGGGGATCCCGTGGGCGATCGCGACCTCCAGTCGTCGCGACCAGGTGGTCACGTCCATTGCGGCGCTTGCGCTCCCGCGTGAGCCGCGCATCGTTGACGGCTCCGCAGTTGAGCACGCGAAGCCCGCCCCGGATCTGCTCCTGCTCGCGGCCCGCCAGCTTGGCGTGGACCCCGAGAGCTGCTGGTACGTCGGTGACAGCACGGCCGACATGGCCGCCGCGCTCGCAGCCAGCATGGTGCCAATCGGTGTTACAGAGGGGAGCGTCGTGGACGCCGCGACGCTGCGCGCCGCCGGAGCGCAGCACACTGTTGCGACGCTGGGCGACCTCGTCCCGCTGCTTGCGCCGGGATGACGCGGTGTCATCATCCGAGCCATGCCACTCGAAACCTACCGGCGCAAGCGTCGCTTCACCAAGACGCCGGAACCGGCGCCCGGCGCGGTTGGGCAGGGGAGTGGTCGATTCGTCGTCCACCGCCATCGCGCGACGCGGCTGCACTACGACCTGCGGCTGGAGGTCAACGGGGTCCTCGCCAGCTGGGCGGTCCCCCGCGGTCCGACGCTTGATCCTGGCCAGCGGCGCCTCGCCCAGCACGTCGAGGACCACCCGATCGAGTACCTGCCCTTCGAGGGCGCGATCCCCAGGGGGGAATATGGCGCTGGCGATTCGATCGTCTGGGACTGGGGTACCTACGAGCCGGAAGAGACCGATGATCCGGCCGCGGCGATCGCCGCGGGCGAGCTGAAATTCAAGCTCCACGGCGAGAAGCTGCGCGGTCGCTTCACGCTGATCCGCACGGGCGGACGACGAGACGCCACCGGCCGCAAGACCGATCCGGACCAGTGGCTGCTCATCCACAAACGCGAGGCGTACGCCGTTCCGGGCTGGGATCCGGAGGACCACCCCGCGAGCGTCAAGAGCGGGCTGACCAACGAGGAGGTGGCCGAAGGCAAGCCGCCTCGGTTCGAGGCTTCACCTCCCGAGCCCGAACCCGAACCCGACCTGAAGGCCGCCGAGCCGAGCCCGCCGCCGGACTTCATCCCACCCATGCTCGCCACGGCCGTCGACGCGCCGTTCAGCCGGCCGGACTGGCTCTTCGAGGTGAAATGGGACGGATACCGAGTCGAAGCGGTCGTCCGCAACGGCGTCGCGCGCCTCTGGACCCGGAACCGCAAGGACGCCGCGGTCTATTTCGCGGACCTCGCCGGGCCTGCGGATTGGATCGACGCGAACGACGCGGTGGTCGATGGGGAGGTCGTGGCGCTCGACGATGAGGGCCGTCCCTCCTTCAATGCCCTGCAGCAGCGGACCGGTCTGGGAGAGATCGGAAGCCACGGCGGGGGACGCGACCGGAAACGCGAAGGACCGACGCGGGGCGCGACGGAGCGGGCGCCGATCGTCTACTGGGCGTTCGACCTGCTTTATCTCGATGGCCAGTCCCTCCTCAACGTCCCGCTCGTCGATCGCAAGGCGCTCCTGCGCCATCACCTGCGCGCGCATCCGATCGTGCGCTTCGCGCCGCACGTGGAAACGGACGGAGAGGCGTTCTTGGACGGCGTCCGCGCCCAGGGCCTGGAGGGGATGGTCGCCAAGCGGCAGTCGAGCCCGTATCGGCCCGGCAGAAGGTCCCTCGACTGGCTGAAGATCAAGCTGCGCCTCTCCCAGGAGCTCGTCGTCGTTGGCTGGTTGCCACGCCAGGGGAACAGCTCCGACATCGGGTCGTTAATCGTTGCCGTGCACGAGGACGGCAAACTGCGTCACGCCGGACAGGTGGGCTCCGGGCTCGATGCGCGGACTCGCCGCGACCTGCTTGCCGCATTCAAGGAGATCGCGCGGCCCGACTCGCCCCTGGATGGGCCTGTTCCGAGGCTTCCCGCCGCGCACTGGATCGAGCCGCGGATCGTGGTTCGCGCCGAATTCACCGAGTGGACTCGGGACGGGTTGCTCCGACAACCGACCTTCGAAGGCGTGGAGCTGGGACGCGACCCGGAGAGCGTGACGCGCGACGAGCCGCTGCCCACGTCACGCGTGCTGGCTCGCGGTCGCGGCAGCTCGCGACCGGTGGCTCCAGCGTCCTCGGCCTCCGCCAAGAGCCGCGATGCTTCGGCGGCCAAGGGTGACCCGCCCGACTCCGGCGATGGCCCACCAGAGCGGGATGACCCCCGATCTACCGATGGCGCGCGGGTCTCCGCGACGGAGGAGGAGCTCAGCGCGCTCGACGAGATGGAGCGAGCGGGCATCTGGCATATCGGCGGACGCGATGTTCGCCTGACCAATCTGGATAAGACGATCTTCCCGGTCGATCCGGAGCGGGGAACGCGCGACCTCACCAAGCGCGATCTGCTGCGCCACTACGCGCGCGCCGCGGGAGTTCTGATTCCCTACCTGCGTGACCGCGGCGTGACCGTGCGCCGCTTCCCGGACGGCATCGGCAAGACAGGCTTCTGGCAGAAGGATCTGCCGGGCCACACACCTGCCTGGGTGAAGCGCTGGACCTTTCATCATCGGGCCGAGGGCCCCAAGGACTACCCGGTCGTCGACCAGGTGGCGACTCTCGCCTGGCTCGCCCAGGAGGCAGCCGTGGAGCTGCATCCCTGGACCTCGCCGTGCGCGCATCCGGAGGAGCCAAGCTACGCCCTGATAGACATCGACCCGGGAACCGAGACGACGTGGGAGGAGATTCTCGTCCTGGCCAGACTCTTCCGGACGGCACTCGCACATCTGGGGGTCATCGGTCTGCCAAAGGTCACCGGCAGACGCGGGCTGCAGATCTGGATCCCGGTGCGACCCGGGTACAGCTTCGACGAGACGCGCGACTGGGTCGAGCAGCTCTCGCGTGCCGTCGGGCGCACCGTCCCCGACCTGGTGAGCTGGGAGTGGGCCAAATCGGCCCGACGCGGACGCGCACGCCTGGACTTCACCCAGAACGCGATCAACAAGACACTGGTAGCGCCCTACTCGGTGCGAGCGGGACCCGGCGCGCCGGTCTCTG
The DNA here is from genome assembly GCA_030774375.1 of Chloroflexota bacterium. The sequence continues at coordinate 5,072 of JALYLE010000272.1, forward strand.
CCCCCATCCGCTGGGAGGAGCTCGACGACCCGGACCTGCGTCCCGACCGCTGGACGATCGAGACGCTGCCCGATCGGCTCGCCACCGTTGGCGACCTCTTCTCAGAGGCACTCACCCTGCGGCAGGAGCTGCCGCCGATGTAGGTGATCTACGCGCCTGGCTTGAGCACCATGAGGCCGATGATCACCACCACGACCGCCCCGAGCGCGATCCCGACGCTGCGCGCGCGACTCGAGAGGGACTGGAACTCCGCCGCCTCCGGCCCGGACGCCTCCAGCACGGCGAGCTGCCGTCGCAGGAGCGGCGAGTACACGAGCAAGCCCATGAGGACCGCGACGAGGTACAGGCCGATGGAGATCGCGATCCACGGCTGCGTGAACTGCCAGCGCATGAGCACCATCGCGACGCCCAGCAGGAAGAGCAGCCCGTATGCGGGATTGGCGAAGCGATCGTCGAGCGTCTTGATCCCGCGCAGCGTCCAGCTCATGTGGGTGGGTTCACGCGCGGCGCGCGCCAGCCAGATGGCATATGACATGTTGAACCCGACGGCCACGACCGCCGGCAGGATGTGGAGGACCTTCAACCAGGGATAGAGATCCACCGGGCCATGGTAATCCGGTGATCGCCGGTGGCGCACCGCGCCAGGGAGTCAGCGGGCACGCGTCGCGCGGGCCGGCGTGCCCGCGGTGGGCATCGGTCCCGCGCGTGATTGCGTTCCTGAACGGCCGTCTAATGCGGCCAGCCGCCGCCGGTGGTCACTCCCAGGACCGTCGTAACAAATGTGACGACGGACAGAGCGGCCAGGCTGCAGGCGACGAGGATCGTGCGGAGGGTCCGCTGCGAGCGCATCGCCATCTCCCAACAAACGGGCCCGCCGCAAACGCGGTGGATCGCCGTCTGGTGAAGGTCGCGGCATGAGGAGGCCGGGACAATGACCCGTCGGTACCAGTCCCCGGGGCAGTCCCGGTACTTTCGTTCGCCTCGCGAGTCAATTGGGGCTTGCCAATGCCCGTATACTCCGGACCATGCCCCGCACGAAAACCTCGGCCCGACCGACTGCAGGCGACCATGCGCTCGCGTTGCAGATCGGTGAGCGCCTCCGCGAGGCGCGCAAGCGTGCCGGGCTCACTCAGCAGCAGCTCGCCGCAGACCGATACACGAAGGCCTACGTCTCTGCGCTCGAGACGGGGATTGCCCGACCGTCAATGGTCGCGCTCTCCTTCCTGTCGGAGCGCCTCGGACTTCCGGCCAGTCACTTCCTCGACGAGCAGCACCCCGCCTGGAACCGACTCGAGGTCGACCTGCATCTCGCCTCGGGCGACTGGCAGGGCGCCGTGGACGGCTATTCCGAGCTTCTTAGCGCATCCATCGACGAGCAGTCGCATGCGGAGGTGCTGCGCGGGCGAGCCGAAGCCTTCGCGCGCCTGGATCGAGGCCGCGAGGCGGTCGCCGATGCTTCTGATGCCGCGCGACGGTTCCAGGAGCTGGGCCGAGTCGGAGACGCCGCGCTCGCACGCTACTGGCTCGCCTACGGTCTCTACCTGACCGATGCCGGAGCCGATGCCTCGAGCCTGCTCCAAGCGGTGCTCCAGCAGGTGCGTATGGGGCTCAAGGTCGATCCTGATTTCGAGATGCGGATCCTCATGGCGCTGGCGGCGATCGAAGCCCGTGACGGCGATCACGCCCGCGCGCTCGCGTACCTCGAAGAGGCGAAGGGCTTCGCCGATGACCTCGACGATGGGCGCCGCGCCTACTACCTCTTCAACCTGGCGATCGGGTACCGCGAGGCAGGCGATATCGAGGGAGCCATCCGGGTCGGCACGCAGGGCCTCGCGCTCTTCAAGGCAGCTGGTGTTGCTAACGAGTCGGCGAAGATCGAGAACGATCTGGCGATGGCCTTCCTGGCGACCGGCAACGTCGAGCGTGCGAGGACCATGGCGGCGGAGGCGCACCAGTTCTTCGAGCACTCGTCGGATGATCGGAACTTGGCTGCGGTCCTCGAAACCGAATCGGAGATCGAGCTCGCTGCCGGGTCATCAG
>JALYLE010000273.1 GCA_030774375.1 Chloroflexota bacterium
GCGCCGCCTCGGGAAGCGCCGGTTCGCCGCCCGCGGCCGAGCGCGCTGCGGCCGAAGGCGCAGGGAAGCGGACGTCGCGGCGGCCGGCCTTCGAATGGGCGAAGAGGAGCGGCTCCACGATGCGCAGCTCCCCCCCCGCCAGGGGTGACGTAAACGCGGCTCCCCGTCCCGAGGCGTCGGTGTCCTCCGGGGCGGCCGCTGGAGGTGCCTGTGGCTCGACGGCACTCACTTCGTTGCCCCTAGCCCGTCCACCAGGCGCTCGATGTCGCGGTCCGTGGTCAGCTCGGTCGTGGCGAGCAGCAGGCAGTCGGCGAGTTGGGGGTACTCGCCCTTGAGGACCAGCCCCGCCACGATGCCCTGCTCCACGAGCCTCGCGTGGCGCCGCGCAGCATCGGGGATGCGGATCGTGACCTCAGCGAAATACGGGGCTTCGAACCGGCGCTCTCCCAGCCCCGCGGACTGAACCGAGGCGGCGAGGTGCCGCGCCTGGGTCAGGGACAGTTCGGCCACCTCGTGAAGGCCGTCCGGACCCACCGCGCTGAGGTTCGCGGTGGCTGCGAGGGCGCAGAGCGCCTGGTTGGTGCAGATGTTGCTGGCCGCCTTCTCGCGACGGATGTGCTGCTCCCGCGCCTGAAGGGTGAGGACGTAGCCCTTCCGACCCTTCGCGTCGCGGGTCGCCCCGACCAGGCGCCCGGGCATCTGCCGCACAGATGCCATCGGCGCCGCCATCAGCCCGACGTATGGGCCGCCGAAGCTCAAAGGGATGCCCAGCGGCTGGCCCTCGGCGGCCACGATATCGGCGCCATAGGCGCCCGGCGGCTCGAGGATCGCCAGCGACGTCGGCTCGACCACAGCCACGAGCTGAGCCCCGACGGCATGGGCCGCCTCCGCCAGCTCGGCCATCGGCTCGATGCCCCCAAAGAAGTTCGGCTGCTGCGCAACGAGGCACGCGAAACGCTCATCGAGGGCGGCCGCCACCTCGCTGACCGGGGTCAGGCCACTCCCACCCTCGGCCAGGTCGGCCGGGACCTCGACGATCTCGATGCCCGGGCCCGAGCAGTACGTGGCCAGCACGCGGCGCACCTCGGGGTTCACGGCCGTCGAGATCGCGACCGCATGGCGGCCGGTGAGCCGGCAGGCCATCAGCGCAGCCTCCGCGGTCGCCGTGGCGCCGTCGTAGTGGCTCGCGCTGGCGACCTCCATGCCTGTCAGCTCGCAGATGAGCGACTGAAACTCGTAAATGCTCTGCAGAGTCCCCTGGCTCACCTCCGGCTGGTACGGGGTGTACGAGGTGGCGAACTCGCTGCGGCCGATCACCTCCATCACCGCGGACGGCACGAGGTGCCGATAGGCGCCGGCACCCAGGAAGGTCACCTCCGGGATCCGGTTGTGGCCAGCGAGCCGGGTCAGCTCGGCGCGCACCTCCTGCTCGGTCAGGGGCGCCGGTACCTCGAAGCGTTTGGCACGGACGGCGGGCGGGATGTCGGCGAACAGATCGTCCACCGAAGCCACCCCGACGGCCGCGAGCATCGCGGCACGGTCAGCCGGGGTGTGGGGCGAGTAGGCCATCGGCCGATCAGGAGGCGACGAGCGCGGCGTACGCCTCGGCGTCGAGCAGGGCGTCGAGCTCGCCGGCATCGGCCAGCTCGATCTTGGCCAGCCAGCCGTCACCGAAGGCATCGGCATTGAGGAGCTCCGGCTCGTCGCGCAACCGCTCGTTCACCTCGACCACGGTGCCGGAGACCGGGGCATACAGGTCGCTCACGGCCTTCACGCTCTCGACCACACCGAAGGTAGCGAACTGCTTGACGCTGCTCCCGACCTTTGGCAGCTCCACGTATACGATGTCACCAAGCTCGTCAGCCGCGAAGCTGGTGATCCCGATCGTGCCGGTCGTCCCCGAGACGCGCACCCACTCGTGCTCCTTCGAGTAGCGGAGGTCATCGGGGTAGCTCACCGAACGCACGGCTCCTGGCTGCGGGGTGGGTGTTGGACGGTTGACCGATGGCGCCGCCAGGGCGCTAGCGCGGCCGCTTGTAGAACGGCAACTTTACCTGCTCGGCGCGGTAGGGGCGCTCGCGGACGACAACCTCGAGTTCGGAGCCGATGGCCGCATCCTCGGCAGGCACGTAGGCCATGGCGATCTTCTCGTCGAGCGTGGGCGAGGCCGTCCCACTGGTCACCGACCCAACCTCGGCGCCCGCAATCCGCACCGGGTACCCGTGGCGCGGGATGGCCGTCTCCCGCATGACGACGCCGATCAGCTTGCGGCGGGGGCCTGTCTGCTGCACCGCCTGCAGCGCCGCCCGCCCCACGAATTCGCCCTTCTCGAGCTTCACGACCCTGCCCAGGTTGGCTTCGAACGGGTTGTGCTCGCGATCGAGCTCGTTTCCGTAGAGCGGCATTCCTGCCTCGAGGCGCAGGGTGTCGCGACTGCCCAGGCCGGCCGGCTTGAGGCCCAGCGGGACGCCGGCCTCGAGCAGTGCGTCCCACAGCGCGACCGCCCGGCGCGGGTCGCAGAAGAGCTCGAATCCGTCCTCACCGGTGTATCCGGTGCGGGCGACGAGGCAGTCGATCCCGGCCACCTTGCCCCGCAGCGAACGGTAGTAGCCCAGGCTCCCGAGGTCGAGATCGGTCAGGGTTCCGAGCAGCTCGGCCGCCCGCGGGCCTTGCGGTGCGATCAACGCCGTCTGGTCGCTGCGATCGTCCACGACCGCGTCGAAGTCCCCATGGCGCAGGAGGTCGCCGAGGTGGGCGACGACCGTGTCGCGGTTGGCCGCGTTGCAGACGAGCAGATAGCCCTCATCGGTTCGATAGCAGATCAGGTCATCGATGACGCCGCCATCGGCGGCGCACAGCATCGAGTACTGCGCCTGGCCCGTTTCAAGGGTCCCCGGGTCGGAGGCCACGGCGTACCGCACGAAGGCGAGGGCCTCCTGCCCGCTGACGGCCAGCTCGCCCATGTGGGAGAGGTCGAAGAGGCCGATCGCCGAACGGACCGTCCGGTGCTCGTCCAGGATCGAGGCGTACTGCACCGGCATCTCCCAACCGGCGAACGGAACCATCCGTGCCCCGAGCGCCACGTGGCGGTCATAGAGTGGGGTCCGGCGGAGGGCGGGCGCGCTTGGCGCATCGGGAGCGGTCGCCTCGGGAGCGGTCGCCTCGTTCATGCGCCGACCTGCGCCGCCCTGCCGGCGGCGCCCGCCAGTCGATCCGCCGCGCGCTCGACGACCTCGCGCTCGGTGGCGTAGTTCATCAGTCGAAGCGCCTCGTCGATGGCGGTCCAGCGCACCTCATCGAACTCGTGGTCGTGCTCATCGATGCTGCCCCCGACGGGGCGCATGACGAAGAAGTGCACGGTCTTTCGGAAGCGGATCCGATCGCGCACGAAGAAGTAGGTGATCTCGCCCAGGGGATCCTCGATTTCGACCGCTACTCCCGTCTCCTCGCGGACTTCGCGCAGGGCGGTCTCGGCAAGTGTCTCGCCGGCGTTTGGCGTGCCCTTGGGAAGTGCCCACAGGACGGGACGCCGACGATGGACGAGCAGGATCTCGGTTACGCCTTCCACGGAGCGATGGACGACGCCCCCGGCTGATGTGGCGCGCGCGTTTCTGAGCGGTGGCACGCCGCGCTAGGCGCGGCGGGCGCGCGGCAGACCGAGCGGCGGGACGGCGCGGCGCGTAGGGACGCGACCGACGCGACCGACGCTCGGGAAGCGGAAGAGGCTCGTCTGGGCTCGAAGCGCGTCGACGGTGAGGAGGGCGCGTCGACGGCGGAGTGGGCGGTGGTAGACGGTCGTGCCCCCGGACAGCCCCAATCGCCGACGCGCGGCGAGGCGGCGCCCGCGTCCAAAGTGGATGGGGGGATGAGAGACGAAGCGGGCCGTCAGACTCACTCGCATGGCGGCATTGTACGCGCGCCCCATCCCCCCGCAAGGGTCAAGCGTCTGGGTCATTCCGCGCCGATCAGCTCACGGTAAAGGGCGACCATCTCACCGATCCTGATCGAGGCGTCAAACCGTGCCGCGCCGTCCCGGGCTGCGGCGGCGAAGGCGGTCATTCGGGGCGGATCGGCGGCCAGCTCGAGGATCGCCTCGCCAAGGCGGGCGGCACGGCCGTCAGCAGGTTCGGCCGCGACGACCAGGCAGTCCACGCCGTCGCGCACGGAGTCGCGAACACCGGGACCCTCGATGGCCACCACCGGCAGTCCGCTGGCCAGCGCCTCGGCGAGGACCAGGCCCTGGGTCTCGGTCCGCGAGGCGAATGCGAAGAGGTCGGCCGCCGCCAGGGTGGCGAGCGCCGTGGTTCGGGCCAGCAGTCCGGTGATCAGCACCCGGCCCGACAGGTCCGGTTGCGCGGCGCGGCGCTCGAGCGCTAACCGGGCGGGTCCTTCCCCGAGGAGCAGGAGGCGCAGCCGCGGATCCCGCGCCGCAGCGTGGGCGAAGGCGTCCATAAGGACGCCGACGCTCTTCTCGAGTGCCAGGCGACCGAGGCTGGCGACAACCAGTGCATCGGCCGGCCACCCGGCGGACGGCCGCGGATCGAGCGGCTTCAATCGCGCGATGGCGGCAACGTCGATCCCGGTCGGGACGGCGCGCACGACGGGACCGCTCCTCCCCGCGGCCCGCGCCCCGTCGGCGTGCAGGCTCGCTGTGATCTGTTCCGCAAGGTCATGCGACGGCGCCACCACGGCCCGGCATCCTCGCCAATAGCTTCTCAGGTACGCCTCCAGCACGCCCCCAAGCGCGGGACCGAGTGGTCCCAGGTAATGGCCGTAGTCGCCGAAGCGAGTGTGATGAGTGAAGACGAGGGCCGCTCCTGTCCGGCGTGCGACACGGCGGGCCATCAGCCCCGAGGTGAACGGCGACTGCGCGTGGACCACCTGAGGGCGGAAGGCGACGGCTGCCCGCAGCGCGCCCGAAGGAATTGGCCACGGGATCCGATACCCGGGTGGCGCGGGCGGCGGCGGCTGGAACGACGGCAGCCACGCGACGCCGAACGTGGGTGCGCCGCCAGGGGAATCCGCTTCGACGGCGGCGCTCCCGGGCTCAGAACCTCTCGCCGGGGCCGGTACCACGAGGAGGACTTCGTGACCCGAGGTGGCAAGGCCGCGCGCCAGCGCTTCGGTGGCAACGGTCACGCCCGACAGGTAGGGCAGGTACGACTCGCCGAAGATCGCGACCCGCATCGGTCTAGTCCGCCGCGCCGGCGACGATGGCGCCGGGCGGCAAACGCTCCGGATCGCGCACCCGCGGCACGAAGAGCAGCCCGCCCATGAAGACCGCGCCGACCAGGCCGCCGGCGACCATGGTCGGGCCCGCCCCAATGGCACCCGCCACCGGGCCGGTCAACGCGTAGGAGACCGGGACCAGCCCGGTCGAGACCAGCCAGTCGAGGCTCGAGACGCGCCCGAGCAGCTCACGCGGCACGAGCTGCTGAAGGAGCGTGGTCCAGATGATCGAACCGACCTCGAAGAGCGCGGCCGAGGCGGCGCCGACGACCAGCGCCATCCAGAACGCGGTCATCACCCCATAGCCCGCCAGCAGTGCGACACCCACGGCCCAGGCTGCGTACATGGCCGTCATGCGCAACCGCGGCAACCCCAGTTGCCCCACGGCGATCGCGGCCGCGACCGAGCCGATGCCACCGACGGCATAGATCGCTCCGAGCGATTCGGGGCCGAGGCCGAGGCGGTTTTTGACCAGGAACGGCAGCAGGACCTGGACCGGCCCGATGAAGACGAGCAGGCTGAACAGGGCCGCCACCAGCGTCGCCCAGCACCATGGATTGGCACGCACGAACGCGAATCCTTCCCGCACCTCGCCGATGGCGCGCCGCAGCGAGTGGTCGGCGACGGCGTGCACCGGTCTCGCGACGATCGCTCCAACGGCCGCTGCTGACGCGAGAAAGCTCGCCGCATCGATGAGAAAGGCCGGACCCGAGCCGACGCCCGCCACCACGAAGCCGCCGATGGCCGGCCCCGCGAGGCGGATCATGAGCGGCCGGACAAGTCCGGCGAGGGCGTTGGCCTGCGGCAGCTGTTCCTCGGGGAGGAGGTCCGGGACGATGGCGGTGTAGGCCGGATTGAAGAACGCGTCGCCAAGTCCCACGAAGGCGATGAGAGCCACGATGTGCCAGAGCTGCAGCGTCCCCATCACGGCCAGGATCCCCATCGACCCGATGGCGGCGGCGCGCACCAGATCGGCGCCGATCATCAGCCAGCGGCGATCGTAGCGATCGGTCAGGACGCCGCCCAGCAGCAGGAAGAAGACGAGCGGCAGCGTCCAGGCGAAGCCCACCACGCTGAGGGCGGTCGGCACGTTGCTGATGCTGTAGACCTGCCAGGCCAGGGCTACGGAGAAGAATCCGTCGCCGAGCAGCGAGACGAAGGCCGCAGCCGTCAGCAGCGCAAAATCGCGCTCTGCCAGCGGCTGGAGGAGGCGCAGGGCGCGTATGCGAGCGCGCAGGCGACCGAAGAGCTTGGACATCGCTGTGGCGGGGCATCGTCTGCTGCGAGGCGGATGTGGCTGGTGGGCGATACTGGATTCGAACCAGTGACCTCACGGATGTGAACCGTGCGCTCTAACCAGCTGAGCCAATCGCCCCTCGGGGGAGCCGCAGTATAACCGCGGCTCCGTCGCCGCTACCAGCGGCCAGGTCGGGGCGCTCGGTGGCTCACCCCGGCCCACGTTCGGAGCCAATCGCCGCTTGCTGAGAGTTATGCGTACTTATCGGCCGCCGGCGCTCCGATACCCGCCGAGCCGCCGCATTAGCCTCGGCGGCAGAGAGACAACGTCATTCACGCGGAAGCCCCGGCCAAGCGGCGAGCGAGCTCGTCGGGCGACAGCCCTTCGATCCGGACACGCTTCCTACGCGACGACTGGCCGGCCAGGAACACGATCTGCGACGGCGATATGCGGAGCGCCTCGGCCACCAGGCGGACGACGGCTCGATTTGCCTCGCCGTCAGCCGGCGGGCGCGTCACTCGGACGCGGAGTACCCCGTTGACGAATGGCCCCACGGCATCGGCGGCGGCCCTGGGCGTCACGATCAGATCCAGGGCGGCCTCACCGCCGCCGCGCGTCACAGAGCCGCGACAAAGCGGGTGATCACACTCAGGAGCAGGATGGCAACCAGCGGCGACCAGTCGAATCCACCGGTCGGCGGCAGGACGCGGCGGATCGGCGCCAAGATCGGTTCTGTGGCCTGGTAGACGAAGGCCGTGAAGGCTCCGCCACCGGTGGGGTTCGTCCAGCTCATCAGGACGCGCAGCAGGATCAACACCCAGAGGAGCGCCGCCAGCAGCGAGACGAAGTTCGCCACCACCTGGATCATTCCGCCCGAGAGGATAACGCGGCCGGTGGCCGGCCGGGGCCTGGCCGGGGCCGGCCCGAGGCGTCGCCGCATCGTGACGGCTCCCGCGGGTTGGTTGCTGCAGCCCCGCAGCGCAGTTCCCGCTGCCGGCTCAGCCTGGGCGTGGTCCAAAGATCGCCGTACCGATACGCACGAGGGTCGCACCTTCGGCGACGGCCGCCTCTGCGTCGGCCGTCATCCCCATCGAAAGCTCGGGAAGGGCAAGGCCCGCCGTCTCCTGGAGCGCGTTGCGCAGCTCACGGAGGCGGCGGAACGTTGCCCGTGCCGCCGCCTCGTCGATGCCGAACTCGGCCATCGCCATCAGGCCCGTCACGCGCGCACCCCGCATCGGCCGGATCGCCCGCACCAACTGCCCGCGACTGCCTACCTCCGCCTCGAACCAACCGAGCGCGAAGCCGGCCTTCGCCGCTTCACCGGTCACGTTCACCTGGAGAAGGAGTGCCGGTTCCCGGCCGGAGTCGTGCGCGGCGGACGCGAGCCGCTCGAGGAGCTCCAGCGAGTCGACCGAGTGGATCACGCTGAAGGCCGCAACCGCCTTGCGCGCCTTGTTCGACTGCAGCCGTCCGACCAGGTGCCACTCGGCATCGGGCAGCGCCGCGATCTTTGGGAGTGCCTCCTGGACGCGGTTCTCGCCGAGCCGCGTCAGGCCGGCCTCCAGGGCCATCCGGCACACCCCGACCGGAAGCGTCTTCGTAACGCCCACTACCGCGAAGCCATTCGGATCGCGGCCGGCCCGCTCGGCGACGTCGCGCAGACGTTTGGTCAGGCTCTCAAACCGAGACCGGACCAGATCCACCGTCAGCGGGGGCTCATCGATGGGCAGCAAACCGGGCCCTACTCCCTCTGAGCATGTTGGTATGCCGGCGGCAAGCGCGGGTTTGGATAACGCCCTGCGGCGTCGGTTCCGACGTACTCAGAATTGCACCACGAGAGCGTTCGGCGGTAAACCTGCTCGATTGTTCTCAGACGTGCACCCACGGATCATTAGAGGGCTCGGCGCACCTGAGGCGGTCGGCCTTGACCGCAGCCCAGTTCGATCCACGCTCAAATTCCGCGCCAGGGCCATCCCGCAGACGCTGCCGCGCTACCAGCAGCTCACTAACGGTCCCTCAGTGCAAATCTGAGATTCGCCATCCGAGATTCGCCCATCCGAGGTTCGCGCATCCACGTCGGAGCGGGGCTCATCGGTGCAGAAGGGTGGGCCAGCCACCCGCGCCGCTACTCGCTCTTGCGCCGCAGAAAACTGGGGATGTCGAGATCGGTTTCGCTGTAGGCCGGACGCTCACTGGCGGCCGGTCGCACCGGCAAGGGCTGCCGCTCGGTCACATGTCGCTCCGCAGCCACCTCGCCGTCGCGCGCGAAGGGCGACGGGCTGCCCATCTGGTCCTCGAGCGACTGCCGCTCGGCACGTTCGCGCTCGATCTCGGCCAGGATCTCGCGGCTCCGATCGTCGAGCGAGGCATCGATGCCGGCGACTGCCTCCGCGGCCGATTGACGTCCGGTCTTGATCTTGCGGCTACCGTCAAAACCGGTGGCGATGACCGTCACCTTCACCTCGTCGCGCATCCGATCATCGATGACCGTGCCGAAGATGATGTTCGCCTCCGGATCCGCGGCCTCCTTGATCACTTCGGCCGCCTCGTTGACCTCGAACAGACCCAGGTCGCTGCCACCGGTGACGTTGAAGAGGATGCCCTTGGCCCCCTGGATGTTTACCTCCAGGAGCGGGCTCATGACCGCGGCTCGCGCGGCCTCCACTGCGCGGTTCTCCCCGGTGCCGATGCCGATGCCCATCATGCTGCTGCCAGCGTCGCGCATGATGGTCTTCACGTCGGCGAAGTCGAGGTTGATCAGCCCCGGAACCGTGATCAGGTCGCTGATCCCCTGCACGCCCTGGCGCAGGACGTCGTCAACGACGCGGAACGCATCAAGGATGGACGTCTTCTTGTCGACCACCTCGCGCAGTCGGTCGTTGGGGATCGTGATCAGGGTGTCGACCTTCTCCTTGAGCCCCTCGCTGTACTGCTCGGCGACAAGCTTGCGCCGGACGCCCTCGAAGCTGAAGGGCTTGGTGATGACGCCGACGGTCAGCGCGCCCAGATCCTTGGCGATCTCCGCGATGATCGGTGCCGCGCCAGAGCCTGTGCCGCCGCCCATGCCGGCCGTGATGAAGATCATGTCGGCGTCCTTGAGCGCCTCGTAGATCTTCTCGCTGTCCTCTTCCGCGGCACGCTGCCCCACGCCCGGGTCGGCCCCAGCCCCCAGGCCGCGAGTCAGCTTGTCGCCGATCCTGATCTTGTGTGGCGCGTCGCTCTGGAGGAGCGCTTGGGCATCGGTGTTCACGGCGATGAACTCGACGCCCATCATCTCGGCGCGAATCATCCGGTTCACGGCGTTGCTGCCGCCGCCACCGATGCCAATGACCTTGATGAGTGCGAAGTGCTCAGCGTCGGAACGAAGCGGCATCGGGTTCTCCCTGGCAAGGCTGTGTTTGCTGGCAAACCCGTCTCGCCCCGGGTTTGACCGATTCTACCGATCCCGTCGGACGCGCGCTGGGGATTTGTCCACAGCCCCTTCCCGAGTTATCCACACCGGGTGCAATGGCTGTGGATGAACGGAGCGACGCTCCACATCGGGGAGCGTGAGGTCCTGCGGCGAGTCGGCGCGGCGAGGGTCACAAATTCGCGCCCACTGGGCGCCATCGGTCTGACGATCGTCAGCCTGGGAAGAGGCCGCGCAGCCAGTCGGCGACGCGTCCGAAGCTGGCGGTGACCGGCGAGCCCGCGGTGTAGCCGATCGGCTCTTCGCCCAGATGATTGGCGCCCCACAGGAGCAGGCCGATCGAGGTCGCAAAGGCCGGGTTGCTGAGCTGATCCATGAGTCCGCCGACTCCCTGGGGTGAACCGATGCGGACCGGCATCTGGAGCACCTCACGCGCCAGCTCGGCGGCACCCGAGAGCCGGGCGCCGCCCCCGGTCAGCACCGCGCCGGCGGGGAGCATGCCGGCGTGACCGGACCGCTTCACCTCCTCGGCGACCAGCGAATAGATCTCCGCCATGCGGGCCTCGATCACCTCGCTCAGCCGGCGCCGCTGAATCGTCTGGCCGCCGTTCTCGCCCAGGACCGCGACGTTGAGCAGCTCCTCCGGCTGGACCTCGGACAGGTTCGCCGTGCCGTGCTTGATCTTGATCTCCTCCGCCAAGTTGAGGCTCGTCCGCAGGCCAATCGCCACGTCATTCGTGACGTTGATGGCGCCGACGGGCAGCACCGCGGAATGAAAGACGGCACCGTCCACGAAGATCGCGATGTCCGTCGTGCCACCCCCGATGTCGGCCACCAGGACGCCGAGGTCCTTCTCCGTGTCGGTGAGGACGGCCTCCGCGGCGGCGAGCGAGCTGATCACCAGCTCGTCGATCTGGACGTTGGCCTGGGTGACGCACTTGGTCAGGTTCTGGACCGAGGTCGCGGCACCGGCGACGATGTGGGTCTCGACCTCGAGGCGTACCGCGCTCATGCCCAGCGGGTCCTTGATCCCGTCCTGGCCGTCAACGATGAACCCGCGCGGGATGACGTGCAGAACTTCGCGGTTGGAGGGAACCTGGATCGCCTTGGCGGCGTCCGTGGCTCGCCCAACGTCCTCGCGGCTCACCTCTCGGCCGTGCCCGGAGACGGCGACCACGCCCCGACTGTTCTGACTGTTGATGTGGCTGCCGCCGACGCTCACGAAGGCGGAGCTGATCTTGTAGCCGGAGAGGCGCTCGGCCTTCTCGATGCTGGCCGCGATCGAGTTCACGGTCTGGTCGATGTTGGCGACCATTCCCTTCTTCATCCCGACCGACGGACCGATTCCGTAACCGATGATGTTCACGTCTCCGGACCGGCCCACCTCGCCGATGAGAGTCGTCACCTTTGTCGTGCCGGCGTCGACGCCGACAAGGACCGTCTCCCTGTCCAAGCTACCTCCTGACCGCGGATATCGGCGCGAACGCCGAACCGCTCGACCTTACAGGAAGTGGCGGCGGATCAGCGCGACGTTTTGGAAGATGCGCAGCCCGAAGGCGAAGAGCGCGACGAGATAGAGGTCGATCCCCAACCGGTCGCCAACGAAGGTCAGCAGCACGGCCACCAGTGCGTTCGTGACGAAGC
>JALYLE010000274.1 GCA_030774375.1 Chloroflexota bacterium
CCGCAGGCGACGACCGGCGAGCACGACCGCCGCGACAACGACCGCCAGGAGCGCGGCCCCCGCCGCCATGCGCACCACGCCGCCCGCCTGGGCGCTGGCGTCGAGGTCGCTGGCGCGCTGGATCGCCTCCGCCGCCGCCTCGAGGTCGCCGTTGGCGAACATGCCAGCTGCGGTGGCTAAGACCGCGGCCGGGTCCGATGAGCCGAGCAGGCCCAGCGCTTCGATCGGGCCGCGCGCGTCGCCGACCGCGGTGGCCGCGAGGTGATACCCGGACACCACGGCGAACTCGGCGTTCAGCTCCGCCTGGGCCCCCGGCCCGCCGCCGTCGACCAGCCAGCTCTCACGGAGTCGGGATGGGATCGACAGTTGCTCGGCCTCGACGGCCGCGAGGAGCCGATCGCGTTCGTCGAGCCAACGCTGCGCGGCCGCGAGCGCCCGCTGCGCGTCGCCGAAGTTCCACGATGCCATTGCGGCCCGGATCCGGTCCGGCGCCCCCCAATCGCCCGCCCCTGCGACGAGCGCCTGATACGCGGTACGAGCCGTGTCGCGCTGCGCGACGAGCCCCGCGGCGTCGGGCGTGAAGACGCGCTCCGCGAACCAGGCTGCCATCATGCTGCCACTGGCCTGCTCGAGCTGGTCGATGAAGGTGCGCCCGTCCAGGGCCAGCGATGGGTGCCCGATAGCGGCGGCCTCCCCGGTGGCCTCCGCGTCATAGGCTCCCACCCCTGCCGCGGCGCGTTGCAGGACGCGGCGCAGGGTGGCCTCGCCGACCTGCGCCGCGATTCGATCCACAAAGGCCCAGGAGGCGGCGTATGCCCATCGCTCCTGTTGCGCGGTGAGCTTTGCCGTACCCCACGCGGCGAGCGGGAAGGCGCCTCCCGCTAGACGATCTGCCTCCGTGGCCGGCGCGAAGGGAAGAGCCGCCTTCAGGCGCGCCGCGACTACGGCGGCCACGTGCGAGGCGAGACCCTCCCGAATCCATCGTTCGGTTGCGAGGCTGGTGCCGATCCAGACATGCGCTGCCTGGTGCAAGGCGGTGAAGGGTGGCACGTCAAATGCCATCGCAATCTCCTGTGCGCCGACCTGGGGTTCCGCCAAGGCCGAGCTGCCGGCTGGCACCGATTCGGTGACCACCAGCGGCCCGACGCCCGCGTAGGGCAGGCCGATCTCCTCTTCCAAGAGGGGCAGCGACGCCTCCAGGAGGTCCGCCGTGCGCTCGCCCCAGGCGGGATCGTCCGACCACGAACGCACCCGCAGGTCGACCGTACCGCCGGTGAGGGGGATGCTCCGCGTCGTCGTCTCGTAGGTCGTTGCGGAGGTGGCCGTGAGGAGCGATCGCCAGTCCGTCGGATCGGCGATAGGCCCGCTCGAGAGGACCTTCTCGTCGCCGACGGTGGTCGCGGTCATCGTCGCGCCGGCATTCTGGGCGGCATAGCCGCTGGGCATGTGGGCGGTCACGGTCCCCGAGGTCCCGAAGCTCCAGATTGGCAGCACCACCACCGTTGGGCGGATCCGGATCTGCACCGCGGCGCCATCGGCGAGGAGGTAGGACAGCCTGAGCGAGGCTGTCTTGGCATAGCGAAGGGGCGCACGGAGCGTTACCCTCGCGACCCGAGCTCCCTGAGCGCCGGCGAGGCGCACCACGAGACGGCCGGTCCCATCCGTTGCGGTGATGCCGCTCGCCCCATCCTGGACCGCGAATGGGACTGAGTCGAAGGTGCTGAAGCTGCCCGCCGGATTCGGGGTCGTGTTCCTGAAGGTGGCTTGGACGGTCACCGTCGCACGCCGCGTCGCGGGGTCGATCCGATATTCGGCCTCGGTCTGCATGGTGTATCCCGCGGCGGCACGAACCGACGGTGGCGCAATCCCCGCAGGCGGTCCAAGAACGCCGAGGAGCAGCGCGCCGACCAGCGCCATCAGCGGGGCGTGAGCCGCGCGGCCTCGACTCATCGCGGCCCGCCGCGCAGCCAGGCGAGGATCCCCCGTCGCCGGCGCGGCCGCGAGGGCGGTTCCCAGGCCGGCATGGCGGCCAGCACCTCGTCGCGCTGCGCCTCGAGCAGGCCTGGATTCCGCGGCGTGCGGTCGCTCCAGTCGGGCAGCAGCCCGCGGTCGGCGACGGCGGCCGCCGTTTCTTCCAACAATCGGTCGGCAACGATCGCCAGCCGCACAAGGCCGCGTGCGAGCTCTTCGCGGTCGAGCGCCGCCGCCGGGATCTCGGTCACGAGCATCGGCCTGTCGTCATCGGTGACCGCAAATTTGACGAACGGATATTCGAAGTTCGCCCGCAGCATGCGATGCAGCGTCCGTCGTGGCAGCTCCATCGCCTCGAGGCCGTAGTACGCCCACAGCGAGAGCCCAATCCCTGCCACCCAGGCCACCGTGACCCGCAGGTCGAAGCGCCGTTCGCCGTCCAGGACCACGTCGCGGCTGAGCGCCGCATCGCCGTGCTCGCCGGCAGCGCCCACGACCTCCACCCCCAGCTCGTCGAGCCAGGCATCGAGCGGCGGGACGGGACTCATTGCGGCGCGGTCGACGCCGATACCGTCTCTCCTGACGCAACCTGGCGTCGTCGCCGGAAGTCGCGCTCGGTCACGCCCGGATCGATCCGACAATTGCGACCGATGACCGTCCGCGCGGGCACGCGTGCTTTCTTGCCGACGAGGGTGATCCCCGCATACAGGCGCTCGGGCTCGTCGCGGTTGGGCCGCATGTCGTCGCCGTCACCGATCACCGCATCACGACCGATCAGGCAGTCCTTGTCCACGATCACGCGGTCCAGCACGGCACCGTCCGAGATGACAGAGTCGAACATGACGATCGAGTCGCGCACCGTGGCGCCAGCGCCCACGCGCACGCCAGGGGAGAGAATGCTGTGCTCCACGCTGCCGTCGATCACACATCCGTGGCTCACCATGCTGCGGTTGACCCTCGCATCCGGACCGATGCGCGCTGGTGGACGTTCCTCGCTCTTGGTATAGACGAGCCAGCCAAGGTCGTTGAGCTCGATCCCCGGCGCGTCACCCAGCAGGTCCAGGCTCGTACGCCAGTAGCTTTCGATCGTCCCGACGTCTTCCCAGTACCCGCCAAACTGATACGCATACACGCCGCGTCCCGCGGCGACCATCGCCGGCAGCACGTCGCGCCCAAAGTCGATCCGCTCCGGTTGGAGCTCCGCGACGAGTGCGCGCCAGCTGAAGACGTAGACCCCCATGCTCACCAGGTTCGACTTGGGGACGGGGGGCTTCTCGATGAAGGCCGTCACCCGGCCGTCGGAATCGGTCTCGATGATCCCGAAGCGGTGGGCTTCACCGATTGGCACCGTGCGCACCGAGACGGTGACGTCCGCCCCGCGGTCGCGATGAAGCTGCAGGAAGGGCCGGTAGTCCATCTTGTAGACGTGGTCACCGGCCAGCACCAGGACGAGCTCCGGATTCCGGTCAGCGATGAACTCCATGTTCTGTAGCACCGCATCCGCCGTGCCGCGGTACCAGTCACGCGCCCGACCGCGTCCGAGGTACGGCTGCAGCAGGGTCACCCCACCGCGGCTGCGGTCGAGGTCCCACGGTCGTCCGACTCCGATATGGTCGATCAGCGAGCGTGGCGCGTACTGAGTCAGGACGGCCACATCCGTGAGGCCGGAGTTGACCGTGTTAGACAGGGCGAAATCGATGATGCGGTACTTCCCGCCAAACGGGACGCCCGGCTTGGCGCGGACCTCCGAGAGGATGGAGAGCCGCTCACCTTCGCCCCCGGCGAGGATCAGCGTCAGGACGGACGGCACGCCCGAATTCTAGCCGTGCGTCCTCAGCGTCCGGTTAACCGGGACGCGGCGGCGTATTGGTCGCCTTCGTTGTCGCCGCGATCCTCCCGCGACGCATGGTGCGTCTGAGCCTGCCGGCGTAGGCCAGCAGGCCGGCCAGCGCGGGAGCAGCAAATAGCGCAACCGGAATGGGAATCGTGCCGACATCGGCCGTGGGGCTTCCGGTGGCAGGCAGCGAGAGGGACGGCACCGGCGTACAGTCGTGGGGATTGCCCTTGCACGCGCCAGGCCCGCCGGAGCCACTTGGGCTGGGCGACGGCGTCGCCAGCTTCTGGCCGCAGATCGCGGGCCAGCCCCGCTCGCCAGGCAGTGGTGTTATGGGAAGCTGGTGCTTGGCCGTGGCCGGATCAGGGTCCTTGATGGCGACCTTCCCGCCGTTCACGTAGCGGTCGGCCCATATCTTTGCCGCCTTTGCCCAGGTTGCCGGGCGACCCTGGTCGTTGACGAATTTGACGAGATCCAGGCAGCCGTTCACCCACGAGTTGTCCGCACCCGGCTGCGTGCCCTCCAGGAACGGGACGCTGAGGGTCGTTGGGCAGCTGGAGCTGGGTGTCAGGCCGGTCCAGCGGCAGACGCTGGTCATCGTGACGCCGTCCGGCTTCGGGAAGTCCGTGAGCGGGACGACCTTCTTGTCGTTCCAGTCCCATCCCCGGTTGATGGCGATGTTCATGAACTCGTGCCACAGGTAGAGCGGCCCGTATGCGGCGAACAGGTTGTTCGCCATCGGCTGCTGATTGTTGTTCCCCATCCACACGCCCACGACCAGGCTCCCAGGGAGGTACCCGAACGTGCTGACGTCCTTGAAGTCGTTCGTGGTCCCGGTCTTCACTGCAGCGTGGCGTCGCACGCCGCCGGGGCCATACAGCACGGCGGTGGGGCCCCAGAAGAGATTGCGCTTGGGATCGGTGTTGCTCTCCAGGATCCAGTGAGTGAGGTACGCCTCCGCCGCAGTCGTGGGGTGGAGTGGCTCAGGCCCATTCTGGTCCAGCGAGTAGACGAGGCGGCCGTTGCGGTCGCGGATCTCCAGGATCGTTGTCGCCGGGTGGACGGTCCCCTGGTTGGCGAACGTCTCGTATCCCTGGGTCGCCTGGGTCAGGTTGACCGGGACCGAGCCGAGCGCCAGCGTCAGCCCGGGATACAGGCCCATCAGGTAGTCATGGGAGGCGATCCCAGCGGCCTCGGCGAAGCGGGCCGTGACGTCGGGGCTGACGAGATACTGCATCTGCACGGACGGCACGTTGAGCGAATAGCGCAGCGCGTCCACCGCCAGCAGCGGGCCGTGCTCTTTCAGGTCGGCGTTGGTCGGCACGTAGTTGCCACCGAAGTTCGTGGTGGCGTCGACCAGCATGGTCGCCACGTTCGCCCTGCGGGCCTGGAAGGCGGAGGTGTACGCGAACGGTTTGAAGGCCGATCCAATCTGGCGCCGGCCGAGGC
>JALYLE010000275.1 GCA_030774375.1 Chloroflexota bacterium
GCGCCAGGTGCGCCAGTTGAGGCGCTGCCGCAGCGATACGAGGCCGGCGGAAGGTGCCTGCACGGCGGGTTGCCGCGGGTGGGTGAGGCGTTGGTCGTACAGCATTGACCAAGGATGTCCGCTGCCATAGCATAAGTCAAATTGATTCGTGGAATGTCTACCATAAGGTAAATGAATGCCAGCAGCTAGGGTCGCTCGCGCTCCCCGGGCACCCCGCAGGCGCCCGAGAGGTCGTCCGCGCCAGACGTTTGGCGACGGCGCCCTGGCTCTCCCCCAGGTGGAGGCCTTCGTCGAGACGGCCGGCGCGGGGAGCATCAGCCGGGCCGCACGCAACCTGCACGTCACCCAGCCGGCGCTTACTGCCCGTGTGCTGCGCCTCGAAGAGAGCCTGGGGGCCCAGCTCTTCGTCAGGGGGCGCGCCGGCACCCGGCTCACCGATGCGGGGCGGATGCTGGTGCCCTACGCGGAACGGGCGCTCGCTGCGCTCAACCAGGGGCGCGAGGCGGTCGCCGAGGTCGCCCGGGGGTCGGCGGGCCAGCTGACGATCGGCGCGGCGCCGGCGGTGAGCAGTTATGTGCTTCCCGCCGTGCTGCGGAAGTTCCAGGCGCTCCATCCGCGGGTCCAGCTCTCGGTTCGGAGCGGACACTCGGAGGAGATCCTCGAGCTGGTCCTGCGAGAGGAGGTGGAGATCGGGTTGATGCGCCCGTTGCGTCACCCGGACCTCGAGGTCAGGCCGCTGTACGCGGATGAGCTGGTGCTGGTCGTCTCTCCCAGCCACGCCCTGGCCAGCCGTGGCCAGATCGAGATGGCGGAGCTCGCCACGGAGCACCTCATCCTTTTTGACCGCACCAGCTCGTACCACGAGCTGACCAGCTCAATCCTGCGCGAGGCGGGGATTCGGCCGCGAGGCCTGATCGAGGTCGATAACGTCGACGCGGCGAAGCGTATGGTGGAGGAGGGCCTGGGTGCCGCGCTCCTGCCCCGAACCTCGGTGAGCGACGGGCTCCAGGAGGGACGGCTGGCCGTGGTTTCGATCAGCGACATGGCACCGGTGCGGCGCCGGATCGTCATTGCCCGGCGGCGCGACGCCGGCGAACCGACAGGGGCCGTGGCCGCATTCCTGCGGACCCTCGACGAGCTCCACCTCGAAGGGCACGGCCGGCCGGCATGAAACGCGCGACGAACAACGGAGAGGAACGCCCAGCAGAGCTCAGCCACTTGTTCATCACCGTCACCGATCTCGCGGTCGCCCGGGCCTTCTGGGCCGAGGCGGTTGGTCTCGAGACCTTGGTCGACGAGGGCGCCTACGTTCGCGTCGGAGGCGGCGAAGGCTTCTTCATGGGCATCGAGGAGGCCGCCGCCGCGGCCCGCCCAGAGGTCGAGGTCGTCGTACGTGTCCCCGACGTGGACGCGACCTACGAGCGAATGACGGCGGCCGGCATCGAATTCGAGGCGGCACCCGCGGACATGCCCTGGGGGGCGCGACATGCCTGGCTGCGGGACCCCGACGGGCGCCGGGTCAGCCTGTATTCCCCGATCAGCCATGACGGATCTGCCTAACCTGCGGCGCGTCGTAGGATGGTCGGCACTCCACCTTCGAGGGATCCGCGCGTGAGCAACATGTCGCCTGGGGTCCAACTCATCGGTCAGCCGTCAGCCCATGCCGACGAGATACTCACTCCCGAGGCGCTGGATTTCGTGGCGCATCTCCATCGGTCCTTCAATCCGCGACGGCAGGAGCTCCTCCGCGCCCGCGCTGATCGCCAGGCACGGTTTGACGCGGGCGACCGCCCGGACTTCCTCGAGGACACCGAGCAGATAAGAGGCAACGACTCCTGGCGCGTAGCGCCGGCACCGCCGGACCTGAACGACCGGCGAGTCGAGATCACCGGGCCTGCCGAGCCCAAGATGATGATCAACGCCCTCAATTCAGGCGCCCGCGTGTTCATGGCGGACTTCGAGGACGCCCTCTCGCCAACGTGGTCCAACGTCGTCATCGGCCAATGGGCCGTGCGTGAGGCGGTCCGTCGACGGCTCAGCTTCCAGACGGAGGAGAAGACGTACACGCTCAATCCCCGGATCGCCACGCTCGTCATCCGGCCACGTGGCTGGCACCTGGACGAGTCGCACGTGCTCATCGACGGCGCACCGGTGAGCGCCAGCCTCCTCGATTTCGGCTTCGCCTTCTTCCACAGCGCGCAGCAGCTGCTCGAGCGAGGGTCTGGACCCTATTTCTACCTGCCCAAGCTCGAGTCGCACCTCGAGGCGCGCCTCTGGAACGACGTCTTCGTGACCGCGCAGGAGCGCCTGGGCATCCCGCAGGGCAGCGTCCGCGCGACGGTCCTGATCGAGACGATCCTGGCCGCCTTCGAGATGGACGAGATCCTCTGGGAGCTGCGCGATCACGCCGCCGGCCTCAACGCGGGGCGCTGGGACTACATCTTCAGCATCATCAAGAAGTTCCGGAAACGCGATGAGATGATCCTTCCGGACCG
>JALYLE010000276.1 GCA_030774375.1 Chloroflexota bacterium
CGCGGGCCATCGCTCATCGGTGCGGCGATTCGGCTGGTACGATAGCCAGCTGTATAGCCAAGGGCGCGGGCAGGACGCGCCGCTCCGATTCGGAGTAGCACCCATGTCCGTTGAAGTAACCGCCGCGATGACGGCTGCCCCGAAGCTTGATGCCCCGCGCATCATCACCCCGCTGCCGGGCCCGCGGGCGAAGGCCCTGATCGCACGCGACGAGGCCGTTGTCAGTCCGTCGCTCACCCGCGCCTACCCGCTCGTCGCCGAATCCGGCTCCGGCTACGTGGTGACCGACGTTGACGGCAATCGGTTCCTGGACTTCGCCGCCGGCATCGCGGTCGCCTCCACCGGTCACAGCCATCCCGCCGTGGTCGCCGCCATCAAGGACCAGGCAGATCGGCTCATCCATATCGCAGCCACCGATTTCTACGAGCCGCGGTACATCGAGCTCTCGGAGAAGCTGGCGTCGCTGGCCCCCTTCCGCGAGCCCGCGCGGGTCTTCCTCACCAACTCGGGGACCGAAGCGGTGGAGGCGGCCATCAAGCTGGCGCGCTATCACACCGGACGGTCGGGCATCATCGCTTTCGAGGGTGCCTTCCACGGCCGGACCATGGGCGCCCTTTCGCTGACGAATTCAAAGGTGAAGCAGCGCGCCGGTTTTGGGCCGCTGCTGCCGATGGTGGAGCACGCGCCATTCCCGCGGGTGCGGAGCTTCAGAGGCCCCACGGGCGGGGACGGCAACGCCGAGCTGGCCGTGCTGCGCGAGACGATCTTTGGGCGGACGATGGCGCCGACTGACGTGGCGGCGATCGTGGTCGAGCCGGTCCAGGGGGAAGGCGGCTATTTCGCGGCCCCCGCACCCTTCCTGCGCGGGCTGCGCGAGTTGTGCGACGAGCACGGCATCCTCCTCGTTGCCGACGAGATCCAGTCCGGCCTGGGGCGAACCGGCGCCTGGTGGGCGATCGAGCACGCGGGGGTCGAGCCGGATCTCCTGACGACCGCCAAGGGAATCGCCTCCGGCATGCCGCTCGGCGCCATGATCGCGCGCGAATCGGTCTGGACCTGGACGCGTGGGGCGCATGGCTCGACCTTCGCCGGAAATCCGGTGTGTGCCGCCGCCGGGCTGGCGACGCTCGGGCTCATCGAGGACGGTCTGCTCGACAACGCCACGGCGATGGGCGAGCGGCTCCGGACTGGGCTCGAGCGCATCGCGGACCCGTGGACTCAAGTGCGCGATGTCCGCGGAATGGGCCTGATGATCGGTGTCGAGTTTGATACGCATGCCCAGTCGGCAGCCGTGGAGCGTGCGGCTTTCGAACGCGGGCTGCTGATCCTCGAATGCGGCGAATCGACCGTCCGCTTCTGTCCGCCGCTGATCATCGACGCGGCCGCGGTCGACATCGCGTTGGAGCTGTTCGGTCAGGCGCTCATGGCAGCCCTGGACGGCTGATGCGGCGCGTCCTCGTGACCGGCGCCGGGGGTGCCGTCGCGGGCGGGGTGCTCGAGGCGCTGATTGAGGCGGGCTGGCACGTCGCGGGGCTGACCCGCGACGGATCGCCGGGGAGCGCACACGAGGGCGTCGCGTGGTTCGGCGCTGACCTGACCGACGCGACGGCCGTGCGCGCCGCCGTCGGATCTGTCTCCGACTCTCTCGGCGGCCTCGATGCCCTCGTCTGCCTGGCCGGCGGCTTCCGAATGACGCCGCTGGACGAGGCAAGCTGGTCCGACTTCGAGCAGATTCTGGCCCTCGACTTTCGATCGACGGTAGAGGCGGTCCTCGCCGCTGTCCCGTTCCTGGCGAGCGCGGCTGAAACCTCCGGCGATGCGGCGATCGTGACGATTGGAGCCCGCGCGGCGATCGCCACGCCACCCAGGTCGGGGCCGTACGTCGCGGCGAAGGCCGCGGTCATCGCATGGAGCGGCTCGCTCGCCGCTGAGCTCCGACCGCGTCAGATTCGGGTCAACTGCGTCCTGCCGGGGACGGTCGACACGCCGGCCAACCGCGAGTCGATGCCCAATGCCAAGACGGCGAACTGGGTGCCGCCCCGCCGACTGGGCGAACTGATCCGCTTCCTGGCCGGGTCCGAATCGGCCCCGCTTACCGGCGCCGCAATCCCGATCGGCTGAGAGGCGGAGCCCGCCTCGTCAGCGACCGTCCAGCAGGTCGGAGAGCGACGTCGGCATGAAGCCGCTCTGACGGAGCGCCGGGACCATGAGGCGCAGGGCCGCGAGTGTCTCGTAGCCGCCAAGGTGCATGAGGACCGTCGAGCCATTCGCGGCCCTGGTGACGACCTTGGACGCGATCTGCTGCGCCGTCGGCCCGCCCTGGGCGATCGGCTTCCAGTCAATCGTGTCGATGCTCCACATGAAGGTCTTCGTATAGCCGACGCTGGCGGCGGCATCCAGGACGGTCTGGTTGATGCTCCCATAGGGCGGCCGCCAATACGGGACCGGCTGCTGACCGCTGGCCGCCGCAAGGATCGCCGCCGCATCAGTCAGCTCCTTGCGGACGAACGCCGCGGTGGGGGCGCCATTGGTCACGCATGGCGCCGTCGTCGGCGAGCCGAGACCGCCGTGCACGAGGTCGCAGTGGTGCATGGTGTGGTTGCCGATCTCGAAGAGCTCAGGGTGCGCACGCACCAGCGCCAACACCCGCTGACCGATCGCCGTCTGGCTCATGGCCCCGGTCGGGAAGAGCGTGGTGCAGATCCGATTCGCGATCAGGAACTGCATGATCTCGATCGCCGGGTCGAGGCGCCCACCCATGTCAAAGGTGAGGGCGACCTCACGTCCCGCATTTGGGATCGCGTAGTAGACCGCTCGCAGGGTGGCCGCGGCGCGGTTGCCGGTGTGGCAGCTCGCGGCGACCGGCGTGCCAATTGGGGTCGGGGCTGGCGTGGAGGTTGGCCGCGGCGTGACGCCTGCCGCGCCCGCAACGACGAGCGTCCAGCCGGCCTGCAGGCTCGTTGGATCGGTGGCGAGCGACGGATAGGCGGCCGCGTTCCAGGCCTGCAGCTCCTCGACGCTGGCTGCGAAGCGTTGTGCGATGCCAAAGAGCGTGTCCCCCGGCTGGACAACGTATGTCGTGGTCGCGGGCGATGGAGAGCTCGTGGGCTCCGCGGACTGGCTGCTGGAGCTGGGCGACCCTGACGTTGTTGGAGAGCCGATGCTCGACGGCGCTGAAGGCGTGGCCGGCGAATTCCCGCACGCTGTGAGGAGCAGCGCAAGGACGAGCAGACGCGGGCGGCGCGCAAGGGATGAGGTCATTGGGTGCGGGCGCGCCTCAGTTGGGGTGGTAACGAATGTCGGCTGGCGGTACCGGCGGCATCGCGCCGTCGGCGAGCAGTCTCGACTCGCGACGCAGCAGGTCCAGCTCCATCCGCAGGCGGCTCGCCGCGTCGGGCAGCTCAAGGAGCTGCTGCTTGCGGATCAGCTCAACCTGCAGGACGCCTCCCACCGCGTAGCTCGCCGCCAGAGGGTCTTGGGGCAGCTGAATGGGCTTGAGCACGGCGTCGAGCGAGGTGGTCACTTCGTTGGCGGTGCGTTCATCGTGACCCAGGGACGCAGTGGAGGCCACGTAGCGTTTCACCGTCGACAGGTACCGATCCAGGGCAGCCTGCACCTGGGGCACCAGCGGCTTGGCACCGGCACCAGCCACCTCGGGGAGGGGCGTCGCATCGACGAGTGGATAGACGCCACCGCGATCCACGGCGCCAAGCGCCGCCCGGCTGACGCCAACCGCCAGCACCGCCCATCGGCCGTCGGGGAACTGCTCGGCGGTGCGAACTTCGGCGATTGTGCCAATCTGCTGGGCATGGGTCGCGACGCCGGCCGCATCGGTTCCAGACGGCGTAACCTCCGGCCCCTCGGTGATCATGCTCACCACGAATCGCCCCAGGAACGGAGAGCCCTCCGCCAGGACATCGCGCGTCAATGCCCGGTAGCGCTCCTCGAAGATATGGAGAGGCAGCGGGAGATGCGGGAAGAGCACCACGTGAAGCGGGAAGAGCGGAAGGCGCATGGGTCGCGCCATGCTGGCACGCCGTCCGTGCTCGGTCAAAGCGATTGGACGGGGGTCACTCCTGGTCGACGAAGGTCGTATCGATCTGAGCCCGCTGCAGCTTGCCCGAATAGTCGACGTAGACGCTCTTCCACTCCGAGAAGAAATCGAGCGCGGCCTGACCCACCTCGCGGTGGCCGTTGCCGGTCGCCTTGGTGCCGCCGAATGGCAGGTGGGCCTCCGCGCCGATGGTGCCGTGATTCACGTACCCGAGCCCGGAGTCGAAGTCACGGATGCTCCGGAAGGCCAGGTTCACGTCGCGCGTGAAGAGCGAGGTTGAGAGACCGTACTTCACCGAGTTCACGATCCGAACCGTCTCATCCCAGTCGTCGACCGGAATGACCGATGTCACCGGCCCGAAGATCTCCTCCTGGGCGATGCGCGCATCGGGTTTCACGTCGGTGAAGATGGTCGGCTGGAAGAAGCTCCCCCGGGCCAGGGCGCCGTCATTCGCCGGTTCGCCACCGATCACCAGCTCAGCCTCGTTGCGCCCGATGGCGGCATAGCCCGCAATCCGCTCGACCGCGCGGTCGTTGATGACCGGGCCGACATCGGTCTTCTCCTCAAGGCCGTCGCCGAGGACCAGCGACGCCACCCGCCTGCGCAGCATCTCGACGAACTGGTCGTGCACGTTGCGGTGGACGATCAGCCGGCTCGCCGCGGTGCACCGCTGGCCTGAGGTGCCGAACGCGGACCACACGACGCTGTCGAGGGCCAGCTGAAGGTCGGCGTCCTCCCAGATCACGATCGGGTTCTTGCCACCCAGCTCGAGCGAGACGCGCTTCAGGGTCTGCGCCGCACGCGTGCTGATGTCGATCCCGGTCTCGGTGTGCCCGGTGAACGAGATGATGCGCACATCGGGATGCTCGACGAGAGGATGGCCGACCGCGTCGCCCGAGCCGGTGACGACGTTGAGCACCCCATCCGGGATCCCTCCCTCCATGAGGATCTCCGCGAACCGGACCACGCAGGCCGGCGTGTCAGATGCGGGCTTGATGACTGCCGTGTTCCCACAGATGAGGGCCGGGAACAGCTTCCAGGCGGGAATCGCAATCGGGAAGTTCCAGGGCGTGATGATCCCGGCCACGCCGATCGGTCGCCGGATCGCCATGGCGAACTTGTCGGGCATCTCTGACGGGACGGTCATCCCGAAGAGGCGGCGCCCCTCGCCGGCCATGTAGTACGCGACGTCGATCGCCTCCTGGACGTCGCCGCGCGCCTCCGGCAGGACCTTCCCCATCTCGCGGGTCATGAGCCGGGCGAGCTCCTCCTTGTGCTCTGCCAGCAGCCGAGCAACCTTGAAGAGGATCTCGCCGCGCTTGGGCGCCGGCGTGAGCGACCATCCCGGGAAGGCGCCCTTCGCCGCCGCGACGGCGGCGCCAACATCTTCCGCGCCCGAAGCCGGGAATGTACCGATCACGTCGTCGCGGTTCGCCGGCGAGGCGCTGGTGAAGGTCTTGCCAGATCGGGCGTCGACCCATTTCCCGCCGATCAGGTTGTGGTAGGTCATCGTCGCGGTCATGGACACGGCGTGTCGATCTCCTGCGGTGGCGCGGCGCGTGGGCCAAGGCGGCCGTGGATTCCAACGGGCTGCCGCACAGCGATTGTAGCCCCGCGACCGCCGCTTGCAGTTCCCCGCATCTGTCCGCTGTTATTCCTCAGTCAGTGAGCGTTATGCGTCCGCGAAGCCCTGTGCGCGACGTAATTCTCACGTGCAGATGACTGAGCGAGCATGACGATCAGCTCCGCTTCGTAAGCCTCATCCGTTGAGGGCTACCGACGATTACCGATCAGCTGCGCCCCGTAACGCTCACGCACTGAGCGCAATGGCCGATCGCGGCCAAGGCTCGTCCTCAACCCTGGATCAGGGTTGGGTCATCCTCAGCACATCCAGGGCCTCATCAAGCTGCGCCTCGGTCAGCTTTCCGTCCCGCACGTAGCCGCGCTCGACGACGACCTGGCGGATCGTCCTCCCCTCAGCGAGCGCCTGCTTCGCGACTTTGGCCGCCTCTTCGTAACCAATGTACTCGTTGAGCGGCGTCACGATGCTGGGTGAGCTTTCCGCATATTCCCGCAGCCGGTCCTCGTCGGCCGTGATCCCCTCGACGCATCGGTCGGCGAAGAGTCGCGAGACGCTGGCCAGCAGCCGGATCGACTCGAGGATGTTGCGTCCGAGGACGGGCAGCATGGTGTTGAGCTCGAAATTGCCGGCCGCTCCGCCCCAGGCAACGGCAGCGTCGTTACCGATCACCTGGGCGGCGACCATCAGGACTGCCTCGGGGAGCACTGGATTCACCTTGCCGGGCATGATGCTGCTGCCCGGCTGGAGGTCCGGCAGGTAGATCTCCGCGAGGCCGGCGCGAGGTCCGGAGCCCATCATCCTCAGGTCATTGGCGATCTTCGTCAGGCTCACGGCGATGGTCCGCAGCTGCCCGGAGAGCTCGACGAGCCCGTCGCGCGCGCCCTGTGCCTCGAAGTGGTTGCGCGCCTCGATGAGTGGCAGGCCGGTCGCCGCAGCAAGCTCGGCCGTCACCTTTCCGCCAAAGCCGCGCGGCGCGTTGATCCCGGTGCCGACTGCAGTCCCGCCGAGCGGCAACTCGGCCACGCGCGGCAGCGTTGCCTGCAGGCGCTCGATCCCCGTCCTCACCTGGGCGGCGTATCCGCCGAACTCCTGCCCCAGGGTCACCGGCGTCGCGTCCATCAGGTGGGTGCGACCGGCCTTGACGAAGGCTGCGAACTCATCGCGCTTGCGTTCCAGGGAGGCTGCCAGGTGCTCAAGCGCAGGAATCAGCTCGTTGACGATCCCGGCCGTCGCGGCGACATGGATGGCGGCCGGGAACATGTCGTTCGAGGAAAGCGGGTGATTCACGTCGTCGTTGGGATGGACCGGCCGTCCCAGGCGCTCTGCCGCGACCGTGGCCAGCACCTCGTTCATGTTCATGTTGGTGCTCGTCCCCGACCCGGTCTGGAACACGTCGATGGGGAACTGATCGCCAAGCTCGCCCTGCGCAACGTCGTCAGCAGCTCGCGCGATCGCGTCCGCCAGATCCGGGCCGATGATTCCCTCCGCCGCCTTGACCCGCGCGACGGCGGCCTTGATCTGGGCGAGGGCCTGGATCAGGCCACGGTCGATTTGCGTCCCGCTGATCGGGAAGTTTTCGACCGCTCGCTGGGTCTGGGCGCGCCATTTGGCGTTCGAGGGCACCCGCACCTCCCCCATCGAGTCGCGTTCCACCCGAAACCCCTCGTCGGGCTCCGTCATCGGCCTACGCGCCCCAGTCCGGCTGCGAGTCAGCGTCGACGAAGCGGATGAGTGGCGGGATGAGATATGGAACGTAACCGTCGTTGAGGTCGCGCGAATATCGCTCCGAAACGCCCATTAACTCGTTGACATCGATGTCGTGATGCACCGGCTGGTAGCGGTCCAGCCTCGCGAGCCCCTCGCCAAGCTTGTTGCGAGCTCCGCGCGCGTTGCGGCGCTGGAGGTGCAGCAACCCCGCCGCAATCTGGATCAGTCCCTGGTAGAAGTCGCGTTCATCGTCGGGGGCAGCTCGCCACAGGGTCTCCCACGCCTCGTGGGCGTGCCAGTATCGGCCGCCGTTGAACAGGGAAACGGCATCGCGAAACAGTCGGTCGATCTCCCTCGGCTCGAGCGGGGGCGTCCGACCACGCTCCACTGGCACCGGAGCCTCTTCCTGGGCAGCCGATGAGACCGATGTCGTCGCGCGCCCGTCGACGAAATGCGTGCGGCGTCGCCGCCCGCCTGTGGGAGGCGATCCTGCGGTAGCGCTCATTGGCTCGGATGCTAGCAGGCGACGGTCCGTCCAACCCCTGCCCGTGCCGCTTGCCCCTACAGCTCGCGCGCCTCCATCATCGCGACGCCGTGCGGCGGCTCGGACGTCCACCACTCCGTGACATCGGCCGGTAACCACTTCCCCGTGTTCTCGACGTTGGTCAGGACCGCGAACACATCCTCGATGGGCCGATTGATGGTGATCGAGTTGCGAATCACAGACGCCATGCGATTACTCCACCTCGAGTTGCGGTGACTATCTGCACCGTCCCAAGGTCAGGGCCAGCGAGGCTGATAGAGCCCGGTCCGAAATGGAAGGCGCGGGCGGAGGGGGCCGAAGCGCGTTGCAACGCCGCGCGGGGCGTCCTTCGACCGCGCCATCAACTCCCCGGTCTCTATCGGTCTAGCTGATCTTGGCCATCACATGCTTGACGATCGTGTAGTCCTCGATGCTGTACAGGCTCATGTCCTTGCCGTAGCCGGACTGGCCGAACCCGCCATGCGGCATCTCGGACGCGATGGTCAGATGGTCGTTGATCCAGACGGTGCCGTAGCGGAGGCGCCGAGCGGCGTTCAGCGCGCGCTTCACGTCCCGTGTCCAGACCGATGCCGCCAAGCCGTATGGCACGCCATTCGCCCAGCGGATCCCCTCCTCGTCGTCGGCGAAGTGCTGGACGGTGACGACGGGGCCAAAGACCTCGCCCTGGACGATCTCCGAGTCCTGCGCGACATCGGTCACCAGTGTCGGCTTGTAGAAGAAGCCGCGCTTGCCATTGGTTGAGCCGCCGGTAGCCACTTTGCCGCCGTACCCACGTGCGCGGTCAACGAAGCCGGCCACGCGCTCCTGCTGCGCTTTCGCCACCAGAGGCCCCATGTCGAGGTCATCCGCATCGGCGGGGTTGCCGACCTTCAGCGACTCTACCGCCGGCACGAGGTGGGCGAGCACGTCATCGTAGATCGTGTCGCGCACGATGACACGGGTGGCCGCCGTGCAGTCCTGACCCGAGTTGAAGAAGCCTGCCAGCTTGACGGCCTCCGTCAGACCGTCGAGATCGGCGTCGTCAAAGACGAGGACCGGTGCCTTGCCACCGAGCTCCAGGTGCAGCCGCTTGACGCTCTGCGCCGCTGCGGCCGCGATCTCCTTTCCGGTCGCCGTATCGCCGGTGAGCGAGACCATGTCGACCTGCGGATGGGTGACCAGCCGCTGACCGACCACCTTGCCGGGTCCCGTCACCACGTTCAAGACACCCTTGGGGAAGATGTCGGCTGCCAGTTCCGCGAGGCGGATGGCGGTGAGCGGCGTCCAGCTCGACGGCTTGAGAACGACGGCGTTGCCCGCGGCGAGTGCCGGGCACAGCTTCCAGATCGCCATCATCAGGGGGTAGTTCCACGGGGCCACCTGACCGATGACGCCGACCGGCTCCCGCCGGACCATGCTGGTGTGAGTGCTCACGTACTCGCCGGCAGCCTTGCCCTCCACGACCCGGGCCGCGCCCGCGAAGAAGCGAACGTTGTCGATTGAGAACTCGAGGTCGAAGTCGCTCACGCCCTTGGGCTTGCCGACGTTGGCGCTCTCCAGGCTCGAGAGCTCCGGGGCGTTGGCCGCGATCGCATCGGCGAACTTGTGGAGCATCCCGCTGCGCTCCGCCGGCGTGGTGAGCGACCAGGCCTCGAACGCCGTCCGCGCCGCGGTGACCGCGCGATCAACGTCCACCTCGCTCCCCTTGGGGACCTCGGCGATCACCTCCTCGGTTGCCGGGTTGATCACCTCGACCGTCTCGCCGCTGGCGGCTTCGGCCCACTCGCCGTCGATGAACATGCGGAACTTGGTCGCGGCAACGGTCATGGCGGAGGCTCCTTGTGAGGGCGCCGCTTCGCCCTTGGGCGCACCGGCGCGAGGACACTGCAGGTTTCAGGCGATTCTAGCGCCGGGAGTCGCGGATTCGGTAGGGAGCTCAATCTGCATCGCGGACGGGCAGGAAGCCGCCATCCGCAGCACGGGCGGCGACGAAGAGCAGGTCCGCCAGGCGATTCAGGTAGGGCAGCACGTGGGAGTCGGCCGGCAGCTCCCCCGCCTCGACCAGCGCGGTCACCCGCCGCTCTGCCCGCCGGACCGTGGTTCGCGCGACGTCGATCGCCGCTCCCGGGACGGTCTCGCCGGGGATCACGAACTCCGACGGCATGGGGAAGCGCTCCTCGAGTGAATCGATCTCGGCTTCGAGCGCGGTCACCATCTCGGCTGTGACCAGGGAGGTACCCGGAGTCAGCCGGTTTCGCCGATCGGTGTGGGTTGCAAGCTCGGCACCTACCACGAAGAGCTCGCGCTGCACGCGGACGATCAGCTCGTGAAGGCGGGCCTCGGTCCGATCCGTGAGGGCACCAAACTCGGCCCGCGCCAGCCCGAGGGCGGACACCGCCTCGTCGGTCGATCCGTACGCGTCGGCGCGCGCGTCTGCCTTGGAGATGCGGGCCCCACCAAACAGAAGACCAGTCGTCCCGGTGTCGCCCTTCCGCGTGTAGATCCGCACGCGCGTCATGGTAGCTGCCTGACAAGGCTCAACGTCGACTCAGACGAGGACGCCGCTCCTTTCGTTATCGCCACTCCCCGACCGGCGGCACGAAACGTGCGCGTAGAGTACGGGCATGCCACGCGGCGACCGCAAACCCGGCGCAGGAAAACGGGTCCTGATCGCGAATGACACCCAGGAGATCCTGGAGCTGTTCAAGGACATCCTGGAGGGGATGGGCTTCGAGACCGTGCTTATCTCGTTCGCGCCACGCGAGATGGATCAGGTCCGTCAGGCGAAGCCCGACATCATCATTCTCGACCTGATCTTCGGCGGGCGCGAGGTTGCCGGATGGCAGCTGCTGCAGAAGATCCGGATGGACCGCCAACTCGAGCGGATCCCGGTGATCCTGTGCAGCGCCGCAGTGCGCGATGTCTCCGAGCAGCAGGGATATCTGACCGAGCAGGGCGTCCTGATCGTCCTCAAGCCGTTTAGGGTCAGCCAACTCGAGGAGGCGCTGCTGCGAGCGATTGAGATGGCTGACGAGAAGTCGGCCCCGCGCTCGAGTACCGGCGACAAAGCCTAGCGCCGCTGGATCGCGACCAGCCTAGAAGAGGCCGGGTGGCGGCTCCCAGCGATCGGCGAGCAGGGTGACCTTCACGGGCGGCCCAACGACCTCCTCGGTCTTCTGCTTCACCGTCTGGATCAGGTCTCCCGCCCACGGGCAGAAAGGCGTAGTGAGCACCATCTTGATCTCGGTCGCCTGCCCGTCGGCCCCGATCTCGACGTGCTTGATCAGGTCCAGGTCAACGATGCTCATCCCGATCTCCGGATCGTAGATGTCGTAGAGGGCGGTCATCACCTCGTCGACCTTGCCGAGGTTTGAATCGATCGTCATGCCGTCAGTCTACCAGCGGACCCGGCGAACGCCTCCGCGAGGGAGCGACCGAGGGCCACCCGCCACCGCCGCGGGCCGTGTCCGTGCCCGTGGCTTCGGGCGCGGTGAGGGGTCCGCTCAAGCCGGGCGATCTACCAGAGGCGCGTGTCAAAGGTCGGGTGCGGCACTCGGATGGCGGGCCGAACCCGCGTGTATCCCTCGTAGATCGGCCGGCCAGCCTCGATGGCGCCGCGGAGCTCGGCGATCGTCTCGGCTGTGTCTGTCTGGCTGGAGTGGCATTCGAGCGCCCTGAGCTTGCGATCGGCCACGCTGGTGATCTCGATCCGGTGCGTGGCTCCCTGCTCCTCCTCCGAGAGGTCGTAGCGGTTCGTGCCCGGCCCGAAGACGGGGCTCACCACGTACACCGCGTTTGGCGCGATTCCCACCTCCGCCAGCCGCTCGACCGCCCAGCGCGCCGCGCTTCCCACCCCCACGTGATCCGGGTGACCGGTGATGCCGTGGCTGCCGAACGTGATGATCGCGTCCGGGCGCCGCTCGGCAAGCCAGGTCGCAATATCGTCGATGAGCTGGCTGAAGGGGGCCTCGGCGACCTCACCATCTGCGTAGCCATCGAGGATCGTCACCTCGTCGAGCCCGATTTCCTGCGCCGCGCAGACCAGCTCACGCTCCCGCAGCTCGCCAAAGCTGGAATCCGGCGTGCCGTCCGGATTGCCCGCCTCACCGCGCGTCGCCAGCAGCAGGCGAGTCACGCGACCCGCGCCGCGCGCCAACGCCAGCGCGCCCGCGCACCCGAAGCTCTCGTCGTCGGGGTGGGCCAGGATCGCGGCCAGGCCACCGATCAGCCCGTCATGACGATCCGTCACGGCTCCGCCTCCGGCTCATCGTCGCTCAGGAGTGTCCAGCCCCGTCGCTCGACCGTCGTCCTCATCGTACGCAGGACGGCGAGCTTGGCGCGCGCAACCTCGCCGATGAATCGGCGAGTCCCCTCGTCGTCGAGCTCGGATCCGGGCGGTGCGGAGTCGCGCCCCACGTTCAACCAGGCCAGGTGGTATCGGTCCATGCGGCCCCAGACGCGCTCGAGCAGCTCGTCAGAATTCAGGAGCCAGAGGCGGAAGAGGTTCCAGTCGGGGTCAGCGACGAGCCGATCGCCGTCGGCGATCAGGCGATCAGTGACCTCCAGGAATGTGCGACGTGACATCACCGCTCCACCAGCAACGGCGCTGCTGCGCGGCGTCGAACGGCGGCTGCCCTGCGTCACGGCGGGGAGTATGGCATGGGGCGGTTCTGAGCTCCGTTCGTACTATTGCCGCATCGTACGCAGCCGCCCGAGACTCCCGGTGCAGGCCCGCACCACTCCGGATCCGTGCAGCAGCAGACCGATCGTCGCTTTCGCCTTCAGCCCGCCGGACGCCTCCTCCTCTGGATGGGGCTCGCACCGGTGGCCGTCGGCGTCCTGCTGCTCTTTCCCCCGCTCGACCTTGCCGCCAGTGGGCCGGATGCGCCCTCGGCGTGGCTCGCACCAGCATCTGCCGCCATTGCCGCTCTCGCGGCAGCGGCAGCCACCCTCGGCTGGCTGGTTCGCGGTCTGTACCGGCAGGACGACTCACTCACGCCGATGCTGCGCGCAGCCGGCTTCGGATCGCTCACCAGCGGATTCGCGACGATCGCTCTGGTGGGGAGCGGCGCGGCGTCCAGCTACCCGCACCCGGCCGCAGCGCTGGGACTGGCGGTCGGATCGATTCCGTTCCTTGTGGCGGCGGTTTTCCCCGGTCGCGAGCTCGACAGCCGTGGGGCCCGCATCGCCGCCGTGGTGGCCCTGGCGCTGTGGGTGGAGGCCGTGCCGGCGATCGGTCTTCTCGGTGGCGATACGCTCCGATCATGGACCCCATTCATCGCCGAAGGCGCAGCGGCCGCCCTCTTCCTGGCCGCCGGGCGTGAGATCTGGGTGCATCCGAGTGGGCCTGCCGCGGGCTGGCTCGCGGGCCTGGGCGGGGCCACAATCGTGTTGGCAGTTGCGCGCGTCGGGACGCTCGACGCGGTTGTCGGCACGGCCGCGGTCTCCATCGCAGCGGCTGCTGCGGCAATCTGGGCGTGGCGCACCATGCCCGCTCCGCAGACGACGGTAGTCGCCTCCGGCGATGGATATCCTGAGAAGCAAGACATGACGAGCGTCGCGGGGCACGGCGACTCATCGGCTCCGGCGGCTGACGACGAGCCGAGCCTGCGCCTGGCCCGCGAGCTGCGCGGGACCATTGCCGAACTGCTGGCGGCGCGCCAGACGATCGAGCTGCAGCGCTCGGAACTCGAGCGCGTTGCCGCGCATGACGCGGCGACGAGCGTCGCCAGCCGGCGCGCAATCCTCGATCGCCTTCGGGCCGAGGTAGCCGAGGCCCGACGCTACACGCATCCAGTCGCGCTCGCCATGCTCGATCTCGATGGACTCTCCGAGCTCAACCGGGCACACGGCGTGGCGATTGGTGACGTAATCCTGCGTGAGCTCGCGCTACGCCTCCGGCTGCGGATGCGAGAAGCGGACGCCCTGGGCCGGGTGACCGGCGACACGTTCCTCGCCATCCTTCCGCACACCGATGAACAAGGCGCGGCCGTCTTCGCGGATGCGTTGCTCACCCGACTGACGGCCAAGCCGGTCTCCACTGACGCCGGCCAGGTCCATGTGACGGTCTCGATCGGCCTCGCCATCATGCGTCCCGGTATGGAGCTCACCGCCGACGAGCTGCTGGCACGCGCCGAAGAGGCGCTCGCCTCGGCGCGGTCTGCCGGCGGAAATCGAATTGCCTTCGATCGGCTTCACGGACTGGCCCGAATTGACGACAGGCGGCATGAGGGTGAGCCGCCCGTTGACGGGCCAGCCGGCGAGCACGACGGTGGGGGACCGCTGGCGAGCTAGGCGCTCGAGGCTGCAGGGGTTCAGCCACCTCTGATCACACAAGATAGCGGTTCTGGCTTATCCACAACCCCACATGTTGTGGATAAGGGCCTGTCGGAACCGGTCGAAGATGGTATTCTCGTGGCCCATGCCGCAGACCGCCACGGACCTCTCTGCGAAGCTCATCTTCCCGACCCGCGAGATCGTCGAGGAGTTCTATCTCCCGATCATCTACACCGCCTGCCGCACGTGCTATTCGGAGCAAGTTCCGGAGCAGATCTGGGACAAGGCGGTCAGCCGCCAGGTCGCCGATGAGAAGCAGCAGAGCCTCGTCCGCAAGGTGATGGAGTCGGGACACGGCTCGACCATCGAGCACGTGAACTTCACGTTCGCCATATCGGGCGTGACGCGGACCCTGAGCCACCAGCTGGTGCGCCATCGGGCCGGCACAGCCTTCGACCAACAGTCACAGCGGTACGTGAGCTTCAAGAAGCGCGATAACTACACGGTGCCGGACTCGATCGCCAAAGGCGACCTGCCGGACGAGCTCGCCGAGAAGTTCCAGGCGGCAGTCGATAGTTCGCTCGAACTCTACGGCCAGCTCCTTCAGGCGGAGGTCCCGGCGGAGGACGCGCGGTTCATCTTCCCGAACGCCATGCAGACCAACCTGATCATGACCGTCAACCTGCGCCAGCTGATTCACATGTCCGGGCTGCGGCTCTGCACCATGGCGCAGTGGGAGATCCGCCAGCTTTTCAAGCAGATCCGCCACGAGATCTTCCGCGTCTCGCCGTTCTTCGGATCGTTCCTGGCCCCGAAATGCGTGCCGCTCGGATACTGCGACGAGATGGGGAACCGCGACGAACATTGCCGAATCCGCCCACACCGCGACAGCGTGATGGCCGTGTGGGAGGCGTATCGGTCCGGCGACCTGACCGAGACGAAGGGCCCAGTGGTGCCTGAAACCTCGCCCTTCCGCCCCCGAGCTCGGCGCGTGCCACTCCCGGTGTCCGCCGACACGGAGGCTGGGCCGATGGTGGCAGCGCGCGCGGTGGAGCCGGAGCCGGCGCTCGGCCAGGCCGGGGGATCAGACCGGGTCTAGTGTCCTCCCTGGTCCTCCGTGGCCATTCCAGCGGCTGAGATCTCGCCATAAGCCCCTTCGCGGGCAGCTCGGAATGTAAGTCGGCCGCGATTCCCCTTGGCCGAGGCATCCCGGAATACTCATGCCGCGCGGGAGCTGGTCGTGGCACTGGCTGGAAACAGCGGCACTACTCAGGCAGCGCGCTAACGGGTCACGGTGCGGGGCCCCACCAGTGGCGCTGCTCAGGCAGCGCGCATGCAGGTCACGGTGCGGGGCCCACCAGTGGCACTACTCAGGCAGCGCGCGAGCGGGTCACGGTGCGGGGCTCCACCAGTGGCACTAATCGGGCGCCCAGCGGCCGGACCTCCACGGTCAGTTGTCGGTGCTGACCCCGTCGCCGAGAGTGAAACGGCGCAGCTCCTCCTCGCACGCCTCGGCCGCACGACGCGCTTCGGCCAGGAGGAACGGGGTCATCTTCGAGGAGTCGACGATCATCAACGTGTGGCCCCGCTCGTTACGGTCGAGCAGGATCCGGTCCTCGCCGTGGAACGAGATCGCCCAATTCGCCTGGAGCTGGACGAGCTCGGCGAGAAGCACCTTCTCGCTGAACGACCAATCGAGGAACGCGGCGTTCAGTGCCGCAACCACGTCCCGCAGCTGGTGTGTCGTGTTGCGCTGAAGGCGGGCAAGAAAATGGACGATCCGAAGGCGCGCGAATGGGTCCCCGGCGCGAGCGACCTGCGGAGGGGAGAGGTTGGGATCCGGCATGCCCTCCGGCGGGTCGCCAACCATGGGAGCCGCGCTGCTCATCGGTCCGAGGATAGACCGATGCCGGCGCCTGGTGCAGCGTCGGCGGGGATGGCGAGGACCCCTCGGCCTAGTCGGAGCTGGAGGGCTTCCCGGTGTCCTTGTCGTGGTTGGCGTTGGAATGGACGTTGGCGTTCGCGTTGCCGTGCCCGTGACCCATGATCCAGCCGATCCCGGGCGACAGGTTCAGCGAACTGTCGTCCGCTTCCAGCTGCTTCGCGATAGCACCCCAGCCCGTGCCGGAGTCGAACATCGCGCCGAGCTCGTCGACCGATTTGCCGGTGGCCTTCGCCCAGGCTTCGAGGCGAACGGCGCCCCCCACTCCGTATTTCGCAGCGAGGGCCTTCAGCTCATCAGCCGTGGCGGTGATGCCCGCCGCAGCGAGCAGGTCGACCAGTTGGCTGGCATGGTCATCGGTGAGCTGAGCCCCCTCGGCTTCGTTCGGGTCGGGGTCCGGCTCCTGAGCTTTCTTTTCCTCGTCACTGGCGCCCGGGCTCGACGGCTGGTGCGAGGCGGCGAGGGGCGACTGATGCTCCCCGGCGTTGGGCGAGCGGGTCGCAAAGGCGGTACCCGCGACGAGGAGCAGCAGCGCCAGGGCGGCGACGATGGTTCGGACTGATCGGTTCATGGCGCCAGTTGTAGCCGATCGCGCCCGCGCCGTCCAAGGTACGGGAGGGCTATTCGTACCAGCGGATTCAAATGATGGTGCGCACCGGCACCGAAATCGATCGATTTCGCCCTCGGTGCGTCGCGGCACCGGCCCAACCGTGGCTAGTACTGTCGGGCAGTGGAGGTTGCGGTCGCCGACCAGTAGCGTGCGCAGCGAGCCGTCGGCTGCCCGCGGCCCGCAGTTTGAGGGATATCCCGTGACGTTCTGGAACTGGCGCCGCGCCGCCGCAAGCCACGCGACGTCGGGCAACACCGCGGTCGCGCTGGCAACCGACCTTGCGCCGATCGAGCTCTATACCGCCGACGCTCGCATCGTGGGCTGGATTGCCGCCGGTGGTCGGCGCGTAACGGACCTGCTCAACGAGCGCGGTGAGCTGCGCCTCTGGCGGCCGAGCCCAGGGCCGATTCACGACACCGATGCGCTCGCCACCGCGGTCAACGCTGCATCGCCCCCCGAATCAGAGGATTCCGGCGAATGGGAGACGCTCGAGACGGATCGGGTCATCCTGGCCATGCCCCCCGAGTGGCGGGCCAGCCGCCAGCTCCGGCTGCATCGGCGCCTGCGGCGCGTGGCGCTGACCGTCGGTCCGTTCAATGTGACCGGAAACCTGCACCTGGCGCCTGGCGGCGATCTCGGACCGCACATCCTGAACCGTGGGCCGCGCTGGCTGCCGTTGACCGAGGCCTACCTGCTGCATACCGCCGATCCGCCGTTCGAGCACGTTGTGAGCGTGGTCATCGTAAATACAGCGCATGTTGGCCGGCTGATACCGTTGGTGACCCTCGCCTGACCGATGAGCGCCGCCCGGGCAGGCGGCGCAACCATTTCTGGCCGAGTGGCTGAGGGCCGACGGCGATAATCGGTGCCATGGCCGTCCTTCGCACCTCGCTGGACACGGCGGGCTCCGCGTTCCGTGCCAACGCCGAGGCGATGGGAGGTCTGGTCGCCGACCTGCGGGAGCGCACCCGTGCCGTGAGTGGGCGGGGCGCGGGAGGCGACGAACGAAGCATCGCGCGCCATCGTGAGCGTGGGAAGCTGCTCGTGCGCGAGCGGATCGAGCGGCTCATCGATCCGGGGAGCGCCTTCCTGGAGCTCTCGGCCCTTGCGGCGAGTGGCATGTACGACGACGAGGCCCCGTCCGCTGGGATCGTGACCGGCATCGGTCGCGTCGAAGGCGTCGATTGCGCGATCGTGGCCAACGACGCCACGGTCAAGGGCGGCACCTACTTCCCGATCACCGTGAAGAAGCATCTGCGGGCTCAGGAGATCGCCCTGCAGAACCGCCTGCCCTGTGTCTACCTCGTCGACAGCGGCGGCGCATACCTGCCGCTGCAGGACGAGGTCTTCCCTGACCGCGATCACTTCGGGCGCATCTTCTACAACCAGGCGCAGCTCTCGGCCCTCGGGATACCCCAGATCGCGCTGGTGATGGGATCGTCGACTGCCGGCGGGGCCTACGTTCCCGCCATGTCGGACGAGACGGTCATCGTGCGCGGGACGGGCACGATCTTCCTTGGCGGCCCACCGCTGGTAAAGGCTGCAACCGGCGAGGAAGTAAGCGCCGAGGACCTGGGCGGAGCGGACCTGCATACGGCGGTCTCGGGCGTCGCCGATCATTTCGCCATGGACGATGAGCATGCACTGGCCATCGGACGCTCGATCGTGCGCCACCTGGCCTGGAGCAAGGCGGAGCCGCCCTGGCCGACCACGGTGCCCGCGCCGCCGTCGGCCAATCCAGAGGAGCTCTACGGTGTCATTCCCGCGGATCCGCGCGTTTCCTACGACGTGCGCGAGGTGATCGCCCGCCTGATCGACGGGAGCGAGTTCCACGAGTTCAAGGAGCGCTACGGCGAGACGCTCGTCACCGGCTTCGCGCGAATCGAGGGCTACCCGGTAGGGATCCTGGCCAACAACGGCATCCTGTTCAGCAGCTCCAGCCTCAAGGGCGCTCATTTCGTGGAACTCGCCAGCCAGCGGCGAATCCCCCTCGTCTTCCTGCAGAACATCAC
>JALYLE010000277.1 GCA_030774375.1 Chloroflexota bacterium
GTGTTCGAGCGAGGGACACCGGCGGTGCGGCGGCACGCTGCATGGGTGCTTGCGCTCTTCGCTGCGGCGCAGGGTGACCGGGCTTCGGCGCATCTGTGGGCGATGGCGCCGGGTCTGCAGGACGGACGCCCGCTGCTCCCCCGGTTCCCGGTCGACGTCACCGACGAGGTCCACCTTGCCCGGATGGCCTTGTCAGTTGGCGACAATGACCTGGCCAGTCAAACACTCGGGGCGGTTCGGCGACGGTCCGAGCTCAACGCCGACGTCAAGACGATCTCGGCGGTCGAAGCGCAGGTGAGCGGCCTGGTCGAAGGCCGGCTCGAGGATCTCGAACGGTCGGTCGCGCTCTTCGAGGGGAGCCCCCGGCGCCTGGCGCTCGGATCGGCGCTCGAGGACTACGGTCGGTGCCTGACACGAACCGATCGCGAAAGCGGCGTCGCCGTCCTCGGGCGAGCGCTGGAGCTGTATCTGGCCCTTGGCGCCGATTGGGACGCTCGGCGCGTCCGCGGCCGCCTCGCTGAGCTGGGTGTACGCCGGCGGATCGTCGCGACCCGCGGTCACGGCAGCGGCTTGGCCTCGTTGACCGGCGCTGAGGTGCAGATCGCGAGCCTCATCTCGGACGGAATCACGAACCGCGAAATCGCT
The DNA here is from genome assembly GCA_030774375.1 of Chloroflexota bacterium. The sequence goes on from JALYLE010000277.1 coordinate 646, forward strand.
GGCCGGCTTTTTCTTTCGCCACACACGGTGAACAGCCACCTGCGACACATCTTCGCCAAGCTGGCCATCAACTCGCGCACCGAGCTCGCTCGCATCGTTGCTGAGCAGGACGCCGGCAGCCTGCGCGGATAACGGATGACTCAATCGAGTGATATCAGTTCAGCACCGGGCCCATGGTGGTCGTCCTTCGACGTAGTCGGTCGACGCCTGCCCCAACGAGCGGGAACGGCAATCGTCACGTGGCTGCTGGGCCACCTGCCGATCACGATGCCGATCGCCGCTGCCGGCGCGGCGATGACGAGCCTCATCGGGCAACCGCATGATCCCAGCGCGCCGCAGGCCACGGCGTGGCTGATCTCGGGCGCGGTCGTCGTCGGGCTGCTCGCGCTCGTGCCGACCGCGCTCGCGCTCGAGGACGCGGTCCGATTGGACCAGGGCTACTGGAAGATCGCCTCGACGCTGATCGCCGGTGCCGCGGCGGCGGCGGTGTTGGGGTGGCTGCAGGCGCCCCCATGGGCCCTGGCGCTGCTGCTCTCCGCGATCCTGGTGATCGTCTGGCTCGTCGTGATCGGCCGCTTCCTCCGGGCGCACGCCTGGAGCGAGGCCGAAGCCGAGGCTTGAGCGTGAAACCAGAAGCCGAAGCTCTATCCGAGTGTGAGCCGGTATGATCGGCGCCTCGCGCCTGTAGCTCAGTGGATAGAGCGTCGGCCTCCGGAGCCGAAGGTCGCAGGTTCGAATCCTGTCGGGCGCGCCAGAACACCTGTTCTATTCACCCTGACGGAGCCTCAGGCCTGCCTGCCCAAGCCGTGGCGGGCGAGACGTCTTCAATCGCCGGACAATAACTGCTGCGACACCACATCGACGAGCCAGCGCTTGCACTCGGCGAACGACCAGCCGCGTCCGCTCGCCAGCGCCTCGAACAGGTCGGCGCTCAGGAGCACGAACAGAATGTCGGTTGCGCGCGCCACACCGAGCCCTTTCCGTAGTCCTCCCTTTCGGGCGAGCTGACGCACCATGTCGCGATAGCCATCGTGCTGTCTCTGTCCACTGAGCTCGCGGACCACCACGACCTCGGGATCGTTGGCCGCTCCGTGGACCGCCGTCGTCAATGGGGCGACACGACTCAGGATCAGGGCGACGTTCTCGACGAGGATCTTGAGCGCGCGGCGGGGATCCGGCTCCGCCTCGAAGGCGCGATACCAGGGGGCGTCTTCGGGACCCACGGGCTCGTCGAGACCCATGACGGCGGCGTCGAGCGCTTCGCTCAGGATGGCGCCCTTCGTGCGGAACGTGAAGTAGAGGGTCGGCACCGCAACGTCGGCCTCCCGCGCGATCGCCTCCATCGTTGTCGCCACGTAGCCTTTCTCGCAGAACAGGCGATAGGCCGCTCCGACCATGCGCCGGCGGGTCGCGAGCGACCGCTCCCGGCGGGTCTGGGACTTCGACTTCGTGGAGGTCATCGCCTCGTCAATCCGCGTGCTCCCTTGACTCGGCCACCGAAGTGGCTATAGTTCGACTATACAGTCTCACTATAGTATCAGGTCCATCGGCCGTCGGAAGTAGGCGATGCCATGACATGAGTTTCGCACGGTCGCGTGACCCCGCCGCGCAACCCCGCCGCGCGGCTCGTTCCGCCCGAGCCTGATGGTTCCAGCGGGGGTGCTCCGTGCCATCGGGCCAGGAGCGCGAGTACGGCGAAATCGTGGAGTTCTCGAGATGATCAAGGTCGAACATAGCCGCATCATCAATCGTCCGATCGAGGAAGTCTTTGCCTTCGTGGGTGACCTGACGAATGCCCCACAGTGGCAATCTGGGCTGGTGGAAGTGCGGCGAACGACCGACGGCCCGCTGCGCGTCGGGACGACGCACACATTCGTGCGCAACTTCATGGGCCGGAAGATGGAGGCGAGCAACGAGTTCGTAGCGTACGAGCCGAACAAGAGAATCACCATCAAGGGCACCTCGGGCCCTGTGCGCGTCGAAGCGTCGTACCTCTTCGAGGCCACGGCGAAGGGCACCAAAGTCACCGGCGTGATGGAGATGCAGACGGCGGGCCTGTTTCGCCTTGTGGAGCCACTGATCGCCGCAAGCGTGAGACGCGAGGGGAAGGCTGCCGCGGGCGTGCTGAAGGACCTGCTCGAAAACCGGGCGGCGGCGATCTCGCCACACCCGGCGGCCCGGTAACAGAGTCTCCCCAACAGATCCTGCCCATGGGACGACAAAGCAGTGCCGGCAGTCCTGAACGCTCTGAGGGACGCTGCATGGCGGGTGCGGGAGACGGCGACGAGAGTGGTGATCAGACATCACGTTGGTGATGTCCTGCCCATCGTCAAGCGATTGAGAAACGATCCGAACGCGAGGGTCCGCAGGGCGGCGGAACGAGCCGTCGTCCAACTTAGCGCTGGCGACCAGCCGGAAGCGGAACCGCCGACACGATCGCGGAAAGAGACTAGGCGGCCCGGACGTTCGATTGGCGCGGAGTCGCTGGCCGCCAGAGGGAGCCGCGCAGGTGCCCGGGTCTCATGCCAATCGCTCGACCGCAGCGATCCACTCATCGCGACCCTCGATGGGCATGCGATAGGCTGTTAGCGCGCGTCCAACACCTGTCGGGCGCGCTCCAAATACTTCTTCTATTCACGACTCACCGCCCCTCGGCACCCCACCTCGGTTCGGCTGGGCGGCGAGCCCCTCCAGACCGCCGACCAAGAGCTCGATCGTCAGACGATTGGCGTCCGCCCCCGCGGACCAATCCATGAACTGGTCCGCGGCGCTCGAGAGGTAGGGGAACTCGCCAGCGGACAGCCCTTCCATGGACGCCTGCTGGCGGTCGGCGTCCGGCGGAAGATCGCGTGAAGCTGCCGCCCACGTGGCGCGATTGATGGCCGGGCCGAGGACCATGCCGGTGATCACCTGCAGCAAGCGCACCGATTGGCCGGCGTCGAAGCCCGCGCTATGGAGGGTCGCCAGCAATGCCTCGCTCACGCGCAGGGCGGCCGGGGAGACGAAGGGTCGCGAGAGCAGCAGGGCCGTCGCCGGGTGCGCCGCCACGACCGCCTGGAAGCTGGCCAGCAGCCGGCGCAGCCGGTCCTGCCAGGTGGCCGTCTCGGCAGGCGCAAGGTCCACCTGATCCAGCAGCCGCTCGACCATCAGGTCGAGCAGGTGGGACTTGTTCCGCACGTGCCGGTAGATGGCCATCGGTGTCACCTCGAGGGCCCCGGCGAGCCGCCGCAGGCTGACCGCCTCGATGCCACCCTCATCCGCTGCCCGCAGCGCGGCATCCACCACACGCTCCGTGGTCAGTCCGCGGTGGGCCTTGACGTCACGAGCCATGCTGCTAGTCTACGCTGTACACATTAGTCTACGCCGTACACATTGGTCTACGCCGTAGACATTCACAGGTTGGCCCTGACAGCGAACCCGTGCGGCACCGCGGCCGTGGCGCTGTGGGCCAGCTGGAGTGGCTTGGCTGCCGAGATCGAACGGCTGAGAGCCGAACAGTGACGGACTCGCAGCGGACGAGCTGTCGAAGGAGGCGACTTGACCAGAGGCGTGGGAGTGGGGGCGCACGGCGTGCGAGGCAGAGATGAATAGGCTCGGAATCGCTGGGGCCGTGTGGCTCGTAGCGGCCGGATTCGCGATCGCGATGACGCTCATCTTCAGGACCGACCCGGTCCAGTGGGTCGTCACCACCGCGGTCGGCGTGGTCGCCGCCGTCGTGGGTCTGTGGCTGATTGCGCGCCCGAGTGCCCTGGTCGTGTCCGCGTCGAACGTCGTCGCCGTGGTTTGGACCGTCCTCTATGCCGTGCTCACCGTGCAGCAGTCTGACGAACTTGCGGCATGGACGACGGACGTCGCCCTGATCGCGATCGGTGCGGGCGCTGGACTCGTGGCATACCGCGCGGCAGGGATAGCGAAGCTCCGGGGAACGATCTCCTGACCGCTGCCGGCGAGGTGCACGGATCGCGACGCTGCGTCCAGAAGGAACGCCGATGACGGGAACGAGCGACTCGACACACCTCCGCCTCCCGCTGACGGTTCGAGTCGCGGCGTTCCTGTTCCTATTCCTCGGTGTTGCGTTCGGCGCCTCGGTGCCCTTCGTGCTGGCGCATCTCGACCGCCATGGCGAGTTGCCGATGACGTTCTGGTTCCGGTCGATGGCCGGCCCGTTCGAACAGCTCGGACCGGAGGCCTTCTCTGCCCTTGGCTGGATCTTCGTCGGGGTCTGTGCCGCCGACGTGGTCGCCGGTCTCGGGCTCTGGCGAGGCCGTCGATGGGGAGCCAGGCTGGGGCTCGCGACCTCGCCCGTGGCCTTTGCGCTCGGTGTGGGTTTCGACCTGCCCCTCATCCTCATCGGCGTACCAGTCCGCATGGCCCTCGTGTTCGCGGGTCGCCGAAGCCTGGGCTGACGCCCTGGCAATTGGCGTGTCGTGCGCGACCTGAGTTCCCCGCTGCCGGGCCGAGGACCTCATCCGGGCGATTCGCGACGGGCTGAGGGAGTAGGAGCCGAGGTCGACGGCGCGGGTGTGCTTGTGGCTGAGGAGGTCTCGCTCAGCTGGGCTCCAAGCTCGGGACGACCAACCAGCCGCCAGCCCGTCCGGCGTAGATCAGCTGCTCGGTGGTAAGACTCGACCGCGCACGCAGGTCGGCGAGGTGACGTTTCACGGTGCTCGGCCGAATGCCCACGAGGTCGGCCGCGTCCAAGACGGATCCGCCAGCGGCAACGAAGGCAGCGAGGACCTCCATCTGGCGCCGGGTCGCTGGTCGCGAGAGTGCGCCGCGCAAGCGCTGGTCTCTCATGCCAGTCGCCTGCCTGCCGCGGCGATCCACTCATCACGGCCCTCGATGGGCATGCGATAGGCTGTTAACGCGTGTCCAACACCTGTCGGGCGCGCCAGTACCCACTCCGGTGCCGGCTTAACGCACTCGGGCAACGCGAGCGCGAGGCCCAGCGAGTACGCCTCGGGGGTGAGCCGAGCGCCGACGAACTCCGCGCCGCGGACGATGATCCGCTCGTAGATGGAGTGCAGCAGCTCCGCCCTGCCCGCAGGCGTCGCCTGGGCCGATGTCCTGGGGAGTGCCCGCAGCTTGGCGACCACCTTATCCCGCGCTATGCCCGCGGCCGGACGCTCGCCAGAGTCGATCCACGTCGCTTCCTCGCCGAGCCGAGGAAAACGCGTCGATACCCTCGGCCTGTCGACTGGGGTCGACCAGCGCCATTCGGGCACCCACAGGTACGGGAACCTTGGCCCGACGGCAGCCCTGAGAGTTCTCTCAACGGCGGCTCCGCCGCCGGGTCCTCGATGCTCTTGGTCGGTTCGCCGTCATGCTGGTCGAGTGACAGCAACACACGCTGACTGATGCATCGGTAGGTCCGCCGGCCGACCTGAAGTCAACACCGGTACGATGCCGCCCGTTCGACTATGCCGGAGGTGACCCGATGACCGACCCGATCGAGGACCTGATCGGCGACTACCGCGCGTTCACGGCGCTGCAGCGAGACCGCCTCGGCGCGCGCGGCATCGACATCGCGCCGTACGAGCTCAGCCACCTGGCGGTCCGCGTCCCCGAGTGGGACCAGTACGTCCACCTCAGGACCCTCCTCGAGCGGCACGCGGTCGCCAACGTCGAGAACGTCTGGAACGGACGGCCGATCTCCATGATCCTGCTCGCCGAGCCGCTCCGCGTCCTCGACGGCCAGGTCGTCCCGCTCATCGAGCTCATCCCGCCCGTCCACCAGCGGGTCTACAAGATGGGCCTGGAGCACCTCGGCGTCGTCGTCGGCGAGGAGGTCGACGCCTTCTCCCGTCGGCACCGGGCAGCGCTGACCGGCCAGCAGTTCCAGAGCGCG
>JALYLE010000278.1 GCA_030774375.1 Chloroflexota bacterium
CGAGGTACGGCACGCTCAGCGAACGGTCCCCGGGCAGGCGCGCCTCCGCGAGGAACCCGGCGACCGCCGGATCCGGCCGCCTGCCTGCGGGTAGCGACGTCGCCAGCGACAGGAGCGCGAGGTCGAGCGGTGTATCGACATCGAAGCGCGACCACGGCTGGTCGGCGAGGTCGCGAACGCGGAAGCCGGCGTTCTCGAGGAAGCGGGCTGCCGCGTTGTCGACCGGGCACGCGGCCAGACCGTCGAGCGCGCGCCGCAAGGCCCCAGATCCGAGTTCCGCCTTGGCATCCCCTGCGCCATCCGCCACGCCACTCGCCGCGACCACGAAGGCGTCCGCACTGAACCGATTGTTGGCCACCACCTCGCCGGGGTCCGGTGCGAGCAGGTTGACCAGCGCCTCGTCGCTGATGAGTGCAAGCGCGCCTGGCCCGGCCCAGCCGACGGCGGCCAAGTTCTCACCCGCTCCGCCAGCGGCGGTGAGCGCGGTGTCGGCCTCCAGCGCGAACCAGAGCCCCCAATGAAAGGACGATGTCGATCGCTCGGCCGACGGTTCACCCGGCGTCATCGATCGATCTGCCTGCGACGTGACCGTCAGCGTCGCCGCTCCCAGCGCCCCCATCCGGCGCGACAGCTCGGCCGCCAGGATGCGCTGGCCGCCCGTCAGGACGGCCTCGTAGCTTCCGAGCTCATCGCCCGCGCTTGAACCCGTCGCACCGATCAAGACGAGCGGCGCCGGCCGCTCGCGCGCAGTCATCGCCGCGGCGTCGACACGAACGTAGCGGCGATCCCCCGGAGCTGCTCGAGGTGCATCAGGTCGTGGACACCGGTCCACATGAGCCACTCGCCGCAGCGCAGGCGGCCGACCATCGGATGCTCCAGTGGGCATCGCCTGGTCTCGTGGCCGGCAATCAGCGCGGCTGAGCGGGCCATCGAGGCTCGACTCTTGCCAAGCAGGTTCAGAAGCGTTTCGCGCGAGGCATCTGGCGCGCCGGGAATTCCGGGCCTGACCCGCGGTGGGTCCTGAGCCGGCCACGCGCCGCTGGCCGACATCGCTGCCCAGGCGGCCAGAAAGCGCCGCGCCGCCGTCGTGTGGGCGAAAGCCTGTGCGACGTTCCAGTCCTCCTCGCCCCCCGGCGCGCGGAGGGCCGGCTCTGGCATCCTTTCGAGCATCGCGGCGAGCGCGTCGGCGATCGCCTCCTGCTCCGCCAGGATTCGCGTCGCGGAACCGGCGAGGACCCGGCGGCGGAGCTCGCGACGGGCCGCGATCAACCCCGATAGGGTTTCGTCGAGTGCCGTCCAGACGGCAAGCGTGTCTGGGGCATCGCGGCGCAGGGCGACGATTGGATCGGTCGCCGCGGGCGTCGCCGCGCCCATCGGTCTAGATCCTCTCGAAGCGCTCGACGGGCAGGACGAAGACGGTGGCCCCGCCGACCTCGACCTCGACGGGGTAGGGCATGTAGAACTCACCGGGCTCCATGATCGGCGGCATCGGGTTCACGAACTGGCGTCGCGAATGGCAATTCGCGCTGATGACCTCGAGGACCGCGTCGACCTGCTCATCGTCGACCCCCACCAGGATCGTGGCGTTTCCCTGCTTCAGGAAGCCGCCCGAGGAGTGGAGCCGCGTGGCACGGAACTCGCGCTCAAGGAGGGCGTCGACGAGGTTCGCGGCATCCTCGTTGTGCACGATGGCGGCGACGAGCTTCACGTCGGGTGGCTCCTGTGCGGGCATGGCACGTTGGATGGGATACGGCCGATTATGCCGCAGGGGAGTGACCGAGGGCCACCCGTCCAAAGCCGCGGGTGGTCGTCTGCGGCCGCGGCGTCGAGCGAGGGGAGCTTGAGGGAACCTTGGGGCGCGACGCGTGGCCGCGCCTCATCACGAGATCTCAGGTTCGCCCGAATGGCGCCTTCACGTTCGGCTGGTACAGATACCAGAGGACGATGGCATTGATCGCGATCGAGAAGATGGTGCCGCCGAGTGCCGACGTGTTGTTGATGTACTGCAGGAGCTGATGACAACGCCCGCTACCTCAAGGCCGACGCCCGCTACCTCAAGGCCGACGCCAAGCGTCCAAGCCCACGGTTGGAGGGTCCAGAACCCGTAGGCAAGGACCAGCGAGAGGACGCCGTAGGCCAACGCGATCAGCCCCAGGATGGCTGCCAGCCCACCCAGACCAGTCGAGCTGGCCACGAAGGTACCGACACCGATCAATGCCAGGCCCCCGAGGATGCCGAATACGCCACCGATGGCCGCCAGGACGGCCAGGACGGTGATGCCGGTAGGGCGTTGCATAGGACCTCCACATCAGCCGGGCCGTCCGCCGCCGCCCTCCGCGGCGAGGTGATCGGACCGCGCAGGCTCGGAGCGAGTATAGGAAGGGCGATCCACGAATGAACGGCGCTTTCGCGCGGTACGTGGCCGGCGAGCTATCCGCTCCCGATGAGCGGCTCCACGACGGCGCGGACCGCCTCGTCGACACCCTCGACACTCCCGGATCCGTCGAGGACGCGGAAGCGCCCCGCGTCGGCCGCGGCGAGGTCGTGGTACGCCCGACGGACCTTCTCGAAGAAGGCGACCCCCTCGGTGTCCTCGAAGCGGTTCCATGTCCCGCGCCGCTTGCGGCTCAGGCCCACTTCCACCGGCACGTCGATGAGGAGCGTGAGGTCGGGCATCAGCCCGTCCGTGGCAAAGGCCTGCAGGCGGCGCATTTCGTCGGCGTCGAGGCCATATGCGGCGCCCTGGTAGGCGAGCGATGAGTCGAGGTATCGGGCGCAGACGACCCATTCGCCGCGCTCGAGGGCTGGCCGGATCATGCGGGCCACATGCTGCGCCCGCTGGGCGGCAAAGAGGAGCGCGTCAGCTCGCGGATCGAGATCGTCAGCCAGCCCCCGATGATGCAGCACAAGCCGTCGCACCTCCTCGCCGAGCGCCGTCCCGCCTGGCTCCTGCGTGAGAAGGACGGTCAGACCCCGGTCGCGAAGCCACGCGGCGAGGTGACGGGCGGCAGTCGTCTTGCCGCTCCCGTCGGGTCCCTCCAGCGTGATGAAGCGGCTGCGGCGGGCACTGGGCGTCATGCGCTCAGTGCCAGGCCCTGCCCTCGTCGGGGAGGAGCTCGACCCGTCGGTTCGGCTCGGCCCCGCGCGATCGGCTCATGAGGCTATTCCGCTCCGCCATTTGGTGCTGGAGGCGGCGGACGTACGCGTTCTGGGGTGAGAGCTCGATCGGGTTGCCCGACGCCTGAACCAGGCCGATGGCCTCCGCCGTCTCGCGCAGCGCGGCTTCCTGCGGATCGGCCTCGAGGTCGTAGAGGCTGGCCAGCAGGTTCTCCATTTGGAGGACGGTGTTCGTCTTGAGCACGTAGATCGGGACTCCGGCCGACTCCGCGTCACGCAGGGCGGCGGGCTTGCGCCGGTAATAGTTGCGCAATGTGACGACGGCCTCGGCCTCCTCGACGTCGCGCGCCACGGTGACCGGCAAGCCCAGCTCACGGACCGATTGCTCGAGTCGCTTGCGGCTGACGCCGAAGGCGAAGAGGCTCATCGGCCGATAGTTGCGGGTGGGTCCTGGCCGGTTGGCGCCGACCGGGCGGTCGACGGCGCGTGGCACGTCTCGCTCTCCGCCGCCACGGGTCTCGCGTGCCTCGCGGAAGGCGCGCTCGAGCTGGCGCCGCGGGTCGGAGCTCTCGAGCGGCTCGCCCCGGTCGCGGTCACCGGCGAGGCGTTCGCCGGGAAGCGACCGCATCGGGCGTCCACCGCGACCGGGGAGTGGTCGCAGATTGGGCTGGCCGCCAACGAACCGACCGCTGCCGCCTCGCGAGAAGCTTCCAAAGCCGCCGAGTGGCTCGAGCGGGGCAAAGGCGGGCGTTCCGGCGGCGGTTTCGCTGATCCGGTAGTCGTACTTCGTCGCCGCGTGGACCTCACCGTTCTCGTCGCGCCATCGACCCTCCGGCGGAACCATGTGGCCACGCAGAATCGCGTCGACTGTCTCCGCCACGCTGCGGTGGACGATGACGCTGTCGCGCTCGACAATCTCCACGAGGACGTCGAAGGTTGGCGGCGCCTTGCGCTCGAGGACCGTCTTCTGCGTGCCCCGGCGGCGCGCCTCCTCGTCGCCCAGGGTGACCGGCTGGATGCCTCCCACCAGATCGGAGAGGGTCGGATTGAGCATGAGGTTGTCCAGGGTGTTGCCGTGGGCGGTCCCGACCAACTGGACGCCTCGCTCCGCGATAGTGCGCGCCGCCTGCGCCTCGAGCTCCGTCCCGATCTCGTCGATGACGATCACCTCGGGCATGTGGTTCTCGACCGCCTCGATCATCACGGCGTGCTGCTCGGATGGCGTGCGCACCTGCATCCGTCGCGCATCCCCGATTCCCGGGTGGGGAATATCCCCATCGCCGGCGATCTCGTTGCTCGTGTCGACCACGACGACCCGCTTCCCGAGATCGTCGGCCAGCACCCGCGCGACCTCGCGGAGCATCGTGGTCTTGCCGATCCCCGGACGTCCGAGGAGCAGCATGCTCTGTCCGCTGTCCACAATGTCGCGCAGGATGTCGATCGTTCCGAAGACGGCACGCCCAATACGGCAGGTCAGTCCGACCACCTTGCCGGCGCGGTTGCGGATTGCGCTGATGCGGTGCAGGGTGCGCTCGATCCCGGCTCGATTGTCATCTCCGAAGGCGCCGATGTGGTCGACGACGTAGCCGATATCCACTTCGGTTACCTCGCGATCGAGCAGCTCCTCCTCGCCGTGGGCAAACCGGGCCTCCGGCTTCCGTCCGAGATCCAGGACGATCTCGAGGAGGTCACTCCGGTCGGCGAAGTCGGCGAGGCGCGCGACGATCTCCGGCGGCAGGGCCGCCATCAAGGCGTCAAGGTCGTCGGTTGTCTCGCGGCGTGGCATGCGTCTCTTGCTGCCTCCCCTTCCTGGTCTCAGTGTGTGGCCGGCACCATCACCGGCTGACGGACGCGCTCGCGCACCTCGCGGACGAGCATCGTGACCCGGCCGATCGGCTGGAATCCGACGCCGCGCGCGGCGCGAAGGCCGGTCGACTCATATGTTCGCACCGGAGCAAGGATCCCCGCACCGATCGCCTCGCCGCCGAGGGCTGCGACGGCGGTGCGCAGGAAGGCGATCCCGTCGGTTCCGTCGCGGACGAGGAAGCGCAGGTAGTGCGGTCCATCACGGCACGCCCCGTGCTGGACGAAGCCCCCAGCCCGCTGGTCGTGCGGCATCAGCCATGCGCTGACCTCGGAGAATTGCAACATGGGGTTGAGGCTCGAGCGCGGCACGATCGCCTCGTGGCCGACCGCCTCCCAGTCGGTGGCGGTGTAGGCCTCGACTCGCGCGATCGCGGGTGGGGTGGCGTGCGTCCACAGGTCGTACAGGTGCCAGGCATCGGGTGCACCCGCTGGTTGAAGGGGCAGCTCCGATCCCTCGTCACCGCGCGGCGAGGCCCCTTTGGTCGACCCCGCGCGAGCATCGCGAGCGACGAGGCCCCGGAGCCAGGATCTCGGGCCGTGCGTCTGCTGCGGGGGCAGGTAGAGGATCTCTTCCTGGGCGTATGCCACGAAGCCGGCTTGGCCAAAGAGCTCGAGGTTCTCTCGGACGTCACTGCATGCGGCGTGGAAGCGGGCCACATTCTTGCGCGCGCCCTCTTCCACGAAAGCCTGCAGCAGCGCCCAGCGCACCTCCGCTGCCATCGGACCGTCCACCGCATCGAGCTCGATGATGACCCAGTCGTCACGATGCGGTTCCTCGATCGCCCGCACCGACCCGACCAGCTGCCCATCATGCTCCGCCACGAGGTGGACCGACGGCGGCCGGAGCGGAAGCCAGGTTGGGATCAGGCTCGCCAGGCTGATCCGCGGACGGGCGGCAGTCGGTGCCGGCACCCCCAGGCTGCGACGGTGTGCCTCCTGCGAGGCATGCACCTCGCGCGAAAGCTCGATGAGCGCCTGGTGGTCGGTCAGGCGCGCGGCTCGCACGCTGGCAGCGGTGATCGTCATGCGGCACGCCCGATGCGGGTTCCGATCAGGCTGACCAGGAGCCGATGGAGGCGGCGGTCGTCGGTCAGCTCGGGATGGAAGGCGGTGGCCAGAACCCGGCCCTGCCGCACGGCGATGGGCCTGCCGTCGGCATCGCGCGCCAGGATCTCGGCCTTGGGTCCGACGGCGGTCACTATCGGGGCGCGGATGAAAATGCCGTGTAGCGGGGCGTCGCCGAGGGCCGGCATCTCGACCGCCGCCTCGAAGCTGTCGAGCTGGCGACCATAGCCATTGCGCCGGACCTTAATGTCGATCAGCGAGAGGACCGCTTCGTCGCCATCCTCGATCCGATCGGCGAGCAGGATCATTCCTGCGCACGTGCCGAGCATGGGCGCACCCGACCGCGCCATGGCCGCGATCGGCTCGCGCAGGCCGTAGGCGTCAATCAAGCGACGGATGGTCGTGCTCTCGCCACCGGGAAGGATCAGCGCGTCGAGGGCAGCGAAGTCCCGGGGAAGCCGCACGAGCACCGGCTCAGCACCCACGGCGCGGACCGCCTCGGCGTGGGGACGAACGTCTCCCTGCAGGGCCAGGATGCCGACTCGCGCGGGACGACTGGCCTCCTCGCCTCCCCGAGAGCGCGCCGCCTGCGACGGAGCCGCCTCGCTCGCCATCGGTCCGACTACCAGCCGCGAACGGCGAGCCGCTCCTCAGCGGGGATGTCGCTCAGCTCCAGGCCGTGCATCGGCTCACCGAGGCCGGCGCTCACCTCGGCCAGGATCCCTGGGTTGTCGTAGTGGGTGGTGGCCTTCACGATCGCCGCCGCAAAGCGCGCCGGGCTCTCGCTCTTGAAGATGCCACTCCCCACGAACACCGCCTCGGCGCCGAGCTGCCGCATGAGGGCGGCATCCGCCGGCGTGGCGACCCCTCCCGCGCTGAAGTTCGGGACCGGCAGCTCGCCGATCTCCGCGGTCTGCTTCACGACGTCGTAGGGCGCACGGAGCTCCTTGGCCGCGGCGAAGAGCTCATCGGAGCGCATGGCGCGCAGCTGGCGAATCCCCTTCTGCACGGCCCGCATGTGGCGCACCGCCTCGACGATGTTGCCGGTCCCGGCCTCGCCCTTGGTCCGGATCAGGGCCGCTCCCTCGCCGATGCGGCGGAGCGCCTCGCCCAGGTCGCGGCAGCCGCATACGAACGGCACGCGGAACTGGTGCTTGTCGATGTGGTGCTCCTCGTCGGCGGGCGTCAGGACCTCGCTCTCGTCGATATAGTCGACCTCGAGGGATTCGAGGATCTGCGCCTCAACGAAGTGGCCGATCCGGCATTTGGCCATGACGGGGATGCTCACCGCCCGCTTGATCTCCTCGATCAGCTTGGGATCGCTCATGCGGGCGACCCCGCCGAACTTGCGAATATCGGAGGGAACGCGCTCGAGCGCCATGACTGCGACCGCGCCCGCCTCCTCGGCGATGCGGGCGTGGTCCGCGGTGACGACGTCCATGATCACGCCGCCGGCGAGCATCCGGGCGAGGCCGACCTTGGTTGCCCAGGTTGAGGTTTCGATGGTGGTCATATGGCGTCCCGCATTGTACTCGGGGCCCTCACCCGACACCGGCCCGTCGCCTGGAAAAAGCGTGCTCCGCGTGTCCGCTATCATCCCGGGCTGGAGGCGTGGCGTGATCAACGCACCTGTGCTGGTCTTGAATCAGAATTACGAGCCGCTCAACGTCTGCGACATCAGGCGAGCGTTCAACCTGCTCGGCGCCGACAAGGCTGAGCTGCTCGAACGGAACCACCAGGTCATCCATACCGCGAGCCTGGCGATTCCCGCGCCGGCGGTGATCCGCCTCGTCTACCTGGTGAAGCGGCCGCGACCACGCGTCAAGCTCTCGCGGCGAGAAGTCTTTGCGCGCGACCGGCACACCTGCCAGTACTGCGGCAGCAGCAGCCGCGACCTGACAATCGACCACATCGTTCCCAAGCACCGCGGCGGGCGGCACGAGTGGGAGAACCTGGTCGCCGCCTGCCGGGCGTGCAACCATCGCAAGGGATCCAAGACGATCGCCGAGGCGCGCATGTCGCTCCTGCGCCCCCCGCGCGCGCCCCGCGCCGATGTTCGGTACCTCTTCGGCAGCTACCTGGCGGACGCCCAAAACGACACCTGGCGGACCTACCTGTTCCTGGGTGAGCCGGCGACCAGAAACTGACCGTGGCCCGGCCGATGGCTGACGGCTCGGCGGTCACGTTCCCCGCGATTCCTAAAACGGTCGCATCGGTCCTCGAGCGCCTCACCACGGCCGGCCACGAGGCCGCCCTGGTCGGCGGCAGCGTTCGCGACCTCCTCCTCAGCGGTCCGCTTGGCGATTGGGACGTCGCGACATCCGCGCCGCCGGAGGTGGTCGCCGAGCTCTTCCCGGGCTCAGCGTGGGAGAACCCGTTCGGGACGGTCACCGTTCGTGCCGGTCCAGAGCCGATGGCGATCGAGGTGACGACCTATCGGATCGAGGGCGACTACCGCGACCGGCGGAGGCCGGACACGGTTCGCTGGGGCGATTCTCTGGTCGACGACCTGGGCCGACGGGACTTCACCATCAATGCCCTCGCCTGGGTGCCGGTCGACCTCGCCGCCCGTTCCGGCCGCCTCGTCGATCCGTACGGCGGCGCTCGTGACCTGGAGGCAAGGCTCCTGCGCGCGGTCGGCGACCCTGACGCTCGGTTCGCCGAAGACGCGCTGCGCCTGGTGCGCGCCGCCCGCTTCGTAGCGCGCTTCGGCATGCGCCTCGACCCGGCGACCGAGGCCGCGATCCGTCGCAACGCGGGGTTGGCCGCGACCCTCTCCGGCGAGCGCGTCCGCGAAGAGCTGTTCCGCATCCTGGGGACGGCCGACGCCGCCGAGCCTCCTTCAGCGGCCTTCCTGTTGATGGAAGGGCTCGGCATGCTGGAGGTGATCCTGCCCGAGCTTGCGGCACTGCGTGGCGTGCCGCAAGACAAGGCACTCGCCGGCGACGCGCTCGACCACTCGCTGCGCACGGCGGACGAACTGCCCGCGGACGATCCCCTGCTGCGGCTTGTCGGCCTCCTCCACGACATCGGCAAGGCCTCGACGCTCGGGGATGGGCACTTCATCGGGCACGAGGACGTCGGCGCCGACCTCGCAGAAGCGACATTGCGTCGCCTGCGTCTGCCGCGCCGGGCGATTGGCCGCGCGGTCCACCTCATCCGGACCCACATGTTCGGCTACCGCGCCGACTGGACCGATGCCGCCGTGCGTCGCTTCGTTCGCCGCGTCGGCCCTGCGGCACTCGCCGACCTCTACGCGCTTCGGGAGGCCGATAACGCCGCGTCAGGCGTCCGCGAAGCGATGAGCGGCGGCCTGAGCGAGCTTCGTGAGCGCGCCAGCCGCGAGCTGGCTCGGACGGCACTCAGCACCCGCCAGCTGGCCCTCGGCGGCGATGACCTGATCGCGGAGCTCGCGATCCCGCCGAGTCCGATCATCGGCCGTCTCCTGGCGCGGCTGCTCGAGGCGGTCGTGGAGGATCCGTCGCGGAACGAGCGCGGCACCCTCATCAACCTGGCTCGCGCGTGGCTCCCCGAGGAGTCCGAGATGCCGATGCGCCCGTCGCGGCGATCCGCGACGGTGGTGCGCGAGCGCACCACCTGAACGTGCCCCGTCCCCCGGCCAGCGATGGGCAGGCCGTCGCAGCGGGCTGACATCCGGAGCCGCGCTGGCTACAATCGGCGGTCCGGACCAGTCAGATTTCGACCCCCATCGACTCGGAGGGCCCCGCTCCCGCGATGACCGCCATCGGGCGACGCATGGTGCGTCTCGAGCACCGGCTGACGGCTCCCAACGCCTCGCTCGCCGACCTCGATACCGCCGTTGCACTGGCGCTCGAGCATGACCTCATCGCGTCACTCCTCGTCAGCCCCTGGCTCGTCAAGGCGGCCCGCCGCAAGCTCGGTCGCTCGCGAGTGCGGCTCGGCACCGTCGTCGGCTACGGGCACGGTGGGCAGCTGCTCGCGGTGAAGGCATTCGAGGCCTCCAAGGCGCTTGAACAGGGCGCGACGCAGATCGACTTCGTGATGAACGGTGGCGCGCTCGTCTCCGGCGACGAGGAGACGGTCTACAACGACATGCTGGCGGTCGTCGACATGGCGCATTCCGCACTCGCGGTCGCTGGTGTGATCATCGAGGCTGCGGTGCTTCCCGAAGACCTCATTCGAAAGGCCTGTCGGCTCGCTGAACGTGCGGGTGTCGACCAGGTGGTGACCTCGATGGAGAATGCCAGCGCCAAGCACGCCATCTCGCGCACAGCGGTCCTGCGCGACAGCGTCGGCCCGCGGGTGCTCGTCGAGGCGGCGGGCCGCTTCCGCGGCGGCGACGAGGTGCGTGAGGCGGTCGCGGCAGGCGCGACGAGGGTCTCCGCGGCATTCAGGGCATCACTCCTCAGCTCGGTCGGCGAGGTCCTGCAGCCCGCCCCTGCCGGCCGCTAGCTCAACGGACAAGGAAGGCGCGGATTGCGAATCCTGGTCATCGGTGGCGCTGGCTACGTCGGATCGACCTCCGTGGAGGGATTGCTGGATGCCGGCAAGCACGTGACGGTCTACGACAACCTGTCGACCGGGCATGCGGCAGCGGTCGTCGAGCCAGCGCAACTGGTGGTGGGGGAGATGGCTGACAAGCGGCGGCTGGAGCTGTTGATGCGCGAGCGACGGATCGATGCCGTCCTGCACTGCGCAGCAAAGTCACTCGTCGAGGAGTCGATGGCTGACCCGGGCGCCTACTATCGCAACAACGTTGCCGCCGGGGTCGCGCTGCTGGAGGCGATGAAGGCTGCCGGCGTCACTCGCCTCGTCTTCAGCTCGACCGCCGCAGTCTACGGCGAGCCTCGACGCGTACCAATCGCGGAGGCCGACCGCACCGAGCCGATCAACCCCTACGGCGCGACGAAGCTCGCCTTCGAGGGCGCGATGCGCTGGTTCGCGGCGTCGCATGGCTTTCGAGCGATCAGCCTTCGCTACTTCAACGTCGCCGGCGCGACCCAGCGCAACGGCGAGGACCACGACCCGGAGACCCATCTCATTCCACTCGTCCTGCGCGTGGCATCCGGAGACGCCAGCCACGTCCAGATCTACGGGCAGGACTACCCCACGCCAGACGGCACGTGCATCCGCGACTTCGTGCACGTCCGGGACCTGGCGCTCGGGCACCTCCTCGCCCTCGAGGCGACCGGAGAGGGGGAGCCGAGCCTCGAGGTCTACAACCTCGGGTCGGCGGCGGGCTTCAGCGTCCGGGAGGTCGTCGAGGCGGCACGCAAGGTGACCGGTCGCGCGATCCCGGCGCGCCCCCTCAAGCGCCGTGTCGGTGATCCGCCAGTGCTCGTGGCGAGCTCCCGGCGCGCTCGACGTGAGCTGGGCTGGTCGCCACGCCACTCGAGCCTCGAGCAGATGGTGGCCGACGCCTGGAGCTGGCGCCAGGCGCACCCAGCCGGCTACGCGGATCGGCCGCCGATCGAGGCTCCCGGCTCAGATGGGACGGAGGCGCTCGGGCAAAAGCGCGGAGCCGCGGCGAGCGCTGCATCAGCCTAGGCCGCGCCAGCCGCAGGCTCCGCCGTGTATGGGCGCGAGCCGGCGCCGTGCTACGCTTTCCGAAGCGCATGAGACACGGAGCATCGTTTGCCGGAAACCGATAGTCCCCCTGCGCGCCGGCCCAGCCGCCCAAATCGTCGCGACGCCAGGCGTGCCCCCCGATCAACTGACACCGACCCCAGCACCCTTCACGCACCGCCCTCGAGCGACGCGGAGACGCTCCCAGCCGACGACGACGGACCGATGGCGACCGCCCTGGCCGAGGCGAGCCGCCACCGCTTCGGCGAGATCGAGGTTCCGGTCACCATCGCGCGTGCGCTCGAGCGGATGGGCTACGTCGATCCGACCGAGGTGCAGGCCGCGGCTATCCCGCCGCTGCGGCGCGGCGAGGACCTGATCGGGCAGGCCCAGACCGGCTCCGGCAAGACCGCGGCCTTTGGTATCCCGCTCGTGGAGAAGGTCGACCCGTCGAGCGCATGGGTGCAGGCCCTCGTCCTCACCCCCACGCGCGAGCTGTGCGTGCAGGTCACCGGCGAGCTTGGCCGCATCGGTCAATTCCGCAACGTGCGGGCGGTGGCGATCTACGGCGGCTCCAGCATGGAGCGCCAGATCAGCGGGCTGCGGCGCGGCGCGCAGGTCGTCGTGGGTACCCCCGGGCGCGTGCTCGACTTGATCCGACGCGGGGAGCTGCGCCTCGACCGGGTCCGGACCGTGATCCTGGACGAGGCGGATCGGATGCTCGATATGGGCTTCATCGTTGATGTCGAGACGATCCTGTCGCGCTGCCCGCGCGACCGTCAGACGGCGCTCTTCAGCGCCACCATGCCGTACGCCATCCTGCGCATCTGCGACCGGTTCATGCGCCGCGACGCCACGCACATCGCGGTGCGACCCGAGCAGCGGACCGTCGAATCGGTGACCCAGCTGGTCTACTTCGTCGCCGAGCAGGACAAGGCCAAGGCGCTCCTCGAGCTGACCGAGCAGTTCGGATTCGATCGGCTCCTGGTCTTCCGCCACACGCAGATCGGCGTCGACCGCCTGGCGGCCACGCTGAAGCGCCGCGGACAGAACGTGGCGGCGCTGCATGGCGGGCTCTCGCAGCGGGAGCGCGACCGCACCCTCGCCCAGTTCAAGGCCGGGCAGATTCAGTACCTCATCGCCACCAACGTGGCGAGTCGTGGCCTCGACATCACCGACCTGCCGTACGTGCTGAACTACGACATTCCCGAGGATGCGGACACCTACGTCCACCGCATCGGGCGGACGGGCCGCATGGGGAAGGCGGGGACGGCCATCACCTTCGTGGGTGAGTGGGACCTCGACGCGTGGGAGGCGATCCGCGGCCAGGTGGGCGCCGAGATCAGCGAAGGAGAGCTCTCGCTCTACGGCTCGGCCTGAACGGCTTGCCCTCGCCGGCTTGCCCTCGCCGGCTTGCCGTGAGGGGCCGTCCCTGAACGTTCACTCGCCTGCGACGGTAGTGTTGTCAGCGATGCCGCCCGACCGCCCGGATGCCGGAGTCGACCCGCAGGAAGGTCGACCGCTGCCGCAGTTCGCCACCGTCCAGGACGCCGTCATCAACAGCGTCGACTGGCTCATCGAGCCGTGCTGGAAGGGGACGCGCGTCCTCGCACACTTCCGCGGCGGCGAGGTCACCCTGACCGATGAGGACGGTTACATCGCCGAGCTTGACGACGCCAGCGACGTGATCGGTCCGGCCATCGACGCCGACGAGGCGGTACTCGACGGCGCCTGGACGGCCATGCCCTTCACGGGCGAAGGGAGCGCCGCGCGTCGCTGGGCCGAGACGATCGCCGAGGAAGGGCTCCCCGAGGGGGAGGAAGCACCGGACCCGCTCGACCTCGAGACACGCCGCGCGTTCGTGGCCTGGGACCTCCTCGAGCTCGACGGGGAGCCACTCCACGACATTCCATACCAGGAGCGCCGGCGTCTGCTGGGCTCCGTAGTCCAGGAGGGGATCCGGGTGCGCATGACCCCCGCCGTTCGCCCCCCGATCCACCACTGGGTTGCCGCCTGGCGCTCAAACGGCTTCACCCACTACGTCGCCAAGCACGTCAACAGCCGCTACACGCCGGGCGAGACGAACCCCGACTGGCTGCAGATCAGCAGCGCCCCGGAGCGCGTCCCATCGATCGCCGGGCGGCTCTTTGGGCAGCGCCCCAAGAAGGTGACGCGCATCGAGGACTGAGCACGGCCCGCGTGGGTTCCCGTGCTACGCTGTGCCCCCCATGACGGCACGCGGAGCTGTCTCGAGGAGGTCCGATCTGACGACGAAGCCGGCATCGCCGCCGTCCTCGGCGCTCGATGAGAAGGGGCTCACCGAGGTGCGACGCATCGGCAGCGCCGACCTGATGGTGGGGATCCCAAGTTTCGGCAATGCCGAGACGATCGGCTACGTGGTTCGTGCCGCCCTCGCCGGGATGGTCCAGTACTTCCCCGACCTCAAGCCGGTGCTGGTGAACTCCGACGGCGGCTCGCCGGACGACACGCCGCGAGTCGCGATCAGCACCGAGAGCCCGGACTACATCGAGAAGATCATCCTGGTCAGCCCCCGCCACAAGCTGCAGCGGATCAGCTTCACGTACCAGGGGATCAGCGGGAAAGGGACCGCGGTGCGTGCCCTCTTCGAGGTTGCGCGCGAGCTGAAGGTGAAGGCCATGGTGATGGTCGACTCGGACCTTCGCAGCATCGTGCCGGAGTGGATCGAGCTGCTCGCCGGACCGATCCTCAAGGGCGGGTACGACTTCGTGGCTCCCCTGTACGCTCGCTACAAGTACGACGGCACGATCACCAACAACATCGCCTACCCGTTGACACGGGCGCTCTACGGGGCCCGCATCCGCCAGCCGATCGGCGGCGACTTCGCGGTGAGTGGCGACCTGGTGGCGCGTTACCTGGAGCTCGACACCTGGGACGAGCAGGTGGCGCGCTTCGGGATCGACATCTGGATGACGCACTCTGCGATCAACGAGGGATTCGCCGCCTGTCAGGCACGCCTGGGGGCCAAGATCCATGACGCGAAGGATCCGGCCTCAGACCTGGGACCCATGTTTCGCCAGGTGGTCGGCACGCTCTTCCGCCTGGCCCACCGCTACCCGGACCGATGGCTCCGCGTCCGAGGCTCGCACCCGATCCCGGAGTACGGCTTCGAGCGCGTCGTCGCGCCGGAGCCCATCAACGTGAATCACGCCAAGCTGATCGATGCCTTCGCCTCGGCACGGCCGACCCATGGTGACGTATGGGCCGAGTTCCTTGGGCCGGAGCAGCTCGGCCGGGTGATGGCCCTCGAGGCACCCGATGATCCGGGCGGGTTCCATTTCCCCGCGGAGCTGTGGATCCGCTGCCTGTACGACGCGCTCGTCGCATTTGACGACGCGCCCGCAGCACGGGAGCGGCTCCTCGCCGCGCTCACGCCGCTCTATTTCGGACGGACCGCCGGATTCATCAGCGAGACGCTTGAGCTCACCACAGACCAGGCTGAGCGCTCCATCGAGGCACAGGCGCGTGAGTTCGAGGAGCTGAAGCCGTACCTCGTCACCCGCTGGCGCGAGCGGATGCGCGGCGAGCCGGCCTGATGCCGCGCCGGCGCGAGCCATATCGGATCCTCCTGCCGCTGGCCAACCCGCGCACGGCGCGCGACCTGGTGCGGATTGGGGCGGGTGTGCGCGCCAATCGCCAGACGCAGATCACGGCCCTCGGAATCGTCGAGGTCGCGGAGGGTTTTTCGCTCAGCGAGGGAGCGACCCAGGCGCGCACTGCCCGGCGCCTCCTGCAACGGGTCCTCGACTTCGGCGACGAAGAGGGCGCCGAGATCCGGACCATGGTCCGCATCGGCCGGCGCGCCGCCGACGGAATCATCGAGGCGGTCGCCGAGGAGGGCGCCGACCTGCTCATCTTCGGTTGGGGTGGTCCGCCACCTGGTGCGTCGCGGGCGGCACCGGCCATCGACCCTGCGCCGATCGGCGAGATTGCAACGACCACGGTCTTCTCCCCGACCATCGACGCAGTCGTACGCCAATCGCCGTGCGACATCGCGGTCGTCAAGCAGCGCGGGCTCGAACAGGTGCGTTCCATCCTCGTGCCCGTGCGTGGCGGCCCGCATGCCGAGCTCGCGCTCCGCCTGGCACGGGACCTGGCCGCCCGCTTCTCGGCGAAGATCAGCGTCATGCACGTCGTGCCGGTGGGCATCGGCGACCGTGCCTCTCAACGGCAGCGACAGGCACTCGAGCGCTTCATCCGCGAGCATGGCGGGAGTCGCCGAACAGTGACTGTCGTGCGCGAGGCGACATCGGTCCGGACGGCCATCATCCGCGAGGCGGCGCAGCACGACCTGGTGGTGATGGGCGCGTCCGCCAACCCATCCAACGCCAGTGCCGATGGTCAATACCTGTTCGGGATTGTGGCCGAGGCGGTCGCCAGCCGCGCCAAACCGACCGTGATCGTGGTCAAGACGCGCCAGCGCGTGGGCCTCGCCACCTTTGACGAGCTGCGCACCGAGGAGGGGAGCCTGGCCGAGGCCGACGCCTTCGTCGAGCGTGCCCGCTCGCTGCCCACGGTCGTGGACCGATGGTTCGCCGAGAACACCTTCCACGCCGGCGAGTTCAGCGACATCCGCAAGCTGGTGGCGCTCAAGGAGAAGGCCGGCCTCACGGTCAGCGTCGGGCTGCCTGCCCTCAACGAGGAGGAGACGATCGGGACGGTGATCCGGCGCGTGAAAGGCCCGCTCATGGATCGCTACCCTCTCATCGACCAGCTGATCGTCATCGACTCGGATTCGACCGATCGGACGGTCGAGATCGCGACCGAGCTGGGTGTCCCGGTTCTGCGTCACAGCGAGATACTGCCCGAGCTCGGCGCCTACCCGGGGAAGGGAGAGGCACTCTGGAAGAGCCTCCACGCCCTGGACGGCGACATCGTGGCCTGGATCGACACCGATATCCGCAACATCCAGCCGCGCTTCGTGTACGGGCTGCTCGGTCCGCTCCTCCGAGAACCGCGGATCCAGTACGTGAAGGGGTTCTACACCCGCCCGATCCGTGAGGGCGACCGGATCACACCCGAGGGCGGCGGCCGGGTTACCGAGCTGATGGCGCGTCCGCTGCTGAACCTCTTCTTCCCGGAGCTGTCGGGGCTGGTGCAGCCGCTCGCCGGGGAGTATGCCGGGCGCCGTGCGCTGCTCGAGTCGCTTCCCTTCTTCACTGGCTACGCGGTCGAGACCGGCCTGCTCATCGACATCCTCGAGCATGCCGGCCTTTCGGCGATCGGACAGGTCGACCTCGAGCGACGCATCCATCGCAACCAGTCGCTGATCGACTTGTCGCAGATGGCCTTCGTAATCCTGAAGGCCGCGGTCCGCAAGCTTGAGGAGCGGCACCGGATCGACCTGCTGACCGAGATCGGCAAATCGTTCAAGCTGATCAACCAGGAGGGCGGCACCTTCAGCCTCTCGGTCCGCGAGATTGGCGACGAGCTGCGCCCGCCGATGAAGAGCATCCCGGCTTATCAGGAGCGCCGGCGGGCACTCAAGCAGCGCTGACGCGGGCGTCCTGAACTCGCACGCTCGGCGGGCTTGTAGTTAGCGTGTGCAGCGTCGCCGATCACATCACCTTGCCCTGGCATTCGCGCTGGCCTTCGTTGCCGCGTGCGGCCCCCCGTCGCCGAGCCCGATCGCGGACTATGGGGACAGGCTGCGCACGGCCCTCTCGCCCGAGGCCATCCGGGCCGATCTGAGCGAGCTCCAGCGCATCGCGGACGCCAACGGCGGCATTCGCGCGGATGGCACGCCCGGCTACGACGCATCGGTCTCCTACGTCGTCGACCAGCTGCGAAAGGCTGGATACAGCCCGACCCTGGAGAAGGTAACGATCCCGTATTTCTGGCAGCTTGGGCCTGGCACGCTCCAGGTCGAGGGAAGCAATGCGACGGCATTCACCGGCGAACGGGACTTCCGAGCGGCCCTATTCTCGCCTTCGGGCGACGTCACTGCCTCCGTTGCGGCGATCGGAATCGACCGGGGGGTGGACCCAACCGCCTTCGCCGAGCACCCGACCGGCAAGGGCTGCGCCGCCGGGGACTTCCCGACCGCGGTCCGCGGGGCAATCGTGCTGGTCCTCGCCGGCCCGTGCCTGCGCCGCACGCAGGCCGAACGGGCGGAGGCTGCCGGCGCCAGCGCGCTGGTGGTCGTCTATCCGCAGTGGGAGGCCGGCGACCTGCTGCGTCCGACCCTGCTGCGTCCGGAGGGCCTGACGATTCCGGTGCTGGTGGCGACCATGG
>JALYLE010000279.1 GCA_030774375.1 Chloroflexota bacterium
GGACGCGGGCGGAAACGTCGGCGACCGCGGGACGGCCCGGCTCCCAGGCGATGAGAACCTCGGTGATCTCGCCCATCCGAAGCCGCGCGTTGACGATGTTCGCGTGGCCGCGCTTCCAGTAGGTGAGTGGCTCCTCGTCGTCTGGCTTGCGATGGCGCTGCTTGGTCAACCCGCAGCCGCGCTCCGCGGTTACGATTCCGCGCAGCGCCCTTTCGAGGTTCGCCTCGTACTCCATGTGCAGCAGGTGGAGGGGCTCAGGTGCGGCCAACTCGCGAAGCTCGTCGGCTTCCTTGTCGAGCTCCTCTTCACCCTCCGTCAGGCGATCCACGGCCATGTCGAGGTCCGTTGCGTGGCGGCGCAGGGCCTCCACCATCTCGCCCAGCTCGCCGAGCACGGTGTCGATCCGCTGCGCGCGCTCGGATACTGAGGTGCGGTACTCGAGCAATTCGCGTGCGTGGCCGCTGTATTTTCGGCGTCCGCGGAAGATCGCGGCCGGCAGGAGGGTCGCGGCCAACGCTGGCAGCAGCGGCAAGGGCAGCGTTCGCTTGCTCATCGGTCTTTCAGTTCCCTTTCCGGCGACGGATCTCTTCTGTCAGCTTGGGTACGATCGCGAAGAGGTCGCCGACAACGAACAGATCGGCAAACTCGCCGATTGGTGCATCCGCGTCCTTGTTGATAGCGACGACATTCTCCGCGCTCTGCATCCCCACCCGATGCTGGATGGCACCCGAAATTCCGCAGCCCAGGTAGAGGGCTGGCTTGACGACCTTGCCAGTCTGACCGATCTGCAGCTGGTACGGAACCCATCCGGCGTCAGCTGCCGCCCGGCTGGCCCCGACCGCGCCACCCATTGCCTTGGCGAGGTCGCGCAGGACTTCGAAGCCCTCTTCGCTTCCCACGCCGCGGCCGCCGGCCACGATGATCGTCGCCTCTTCGAGATTGACGGCAGCGGCCTGTTCGGTGTGACTCTCGACGATGGTCGCGGCGCCGAATGGCGTTTCTGACGCATCCGCCTGGCTGACCTCGGCGTCTTTGCCGCTCGACTCGGTTGGCACGAAGGTGTTGGCCAGAACCAGGACGACAGCCGGCGAGGGAGCACCGTCGGCCGGTTCGGAGATGGTGATGACGGTGCCCTGGAGAGTGGCCTGTTCGGAGCGGACCCGACCATCGGCCACGGAGACGGCTCGCGCCGGGCCGAATGCGGGCAGGCCGAGCAGCCCGACCAGCGCGGCCGCCAGGTCTCGCCCGTTCGGCGTTGCTGGCGCGAGGACCAGAAGTGGCTGGCCAGCCTTGACCGCTGCGGAGGCGGCGCCCGCGAAGGTGATGGCCGGAGCGGCATCGTCCCCGAGCACGATCGCGCGTTTGGCGCCGGAGGCGCCGAGCCCTGCCGCGCCGTTCGCGGATCCGGGACCGTAGGCCAGTGCCACGGCAGCGCCACCGCTCTCGCCCGCGATCCGGACCGCGCCCGCCGCGAGCTCGAGGGCTGAGCGAGCGGGCTCGCCGTCGCTGAACTCCGCGAGGAAGTAGACGTCGTTGCTCATATCAACTTCCGCGCGGCGAGCCAGTCGGCGATCTTCGTGACCGCCTCGTCGGCGCCGACGTTCTCGATCCGCTCGGTGGGCGGCTTGGGTTCGGGCGGGCGGGCCTCGACCACCTTCGTCAACGCGCCGCCGCGAACGTCCTCCGCGGAGAGGCCGAGATCCGATAGCGACCATGTCTCGAGGGTCTTGCGTCGCGCGGCCATGATCCCCTTCAGGCTCGCATATCGAGGCTCGCCGACCTGGTCGGTGACCGTGGCGACGACCGGGAGCGGCGCCTCGACGATGTCGAAGCCGCTCGGGGTCAGGCGACGGACGCGCGCCGCACCCCCTTCGAGCCGCAGCTCGGAACCGTACGAGAGCAGCGGCAGGCCGCGGACGGCGGCGACCGCGCCTGGTACGAGCGAACCACGAGCATCGTCGGAGGCCATGCCCATCAGGGAGATTTCCGGAGCGAGCTTGTCGAGCGCCGCGGCCAGCACTCGGGCCGTGGCCCACTCGTCGGCGCCGGCCAGCGCGTCATCGGTCACCAAATAGGCTTCGTCGCCACCCATCGCCAGGGCCCGCCGAAGAGCCTCGGCCGCCTGAGCGGGACCCATCGACAGGTAGCTCACCGTCTCGACGGCCCCCGACTCCTGGAGGCGGAGGGCCTGCTCGACCGCGTATTCGTCGAGCGGGTTGATGACGTTCTCGCTCGAGGATCGGTCCAGGCGCAGGTCGGAGGTGTATCGCTTTTCGGCTGCGGTCGCCGGCACCTGCTTGATGCAGACGACGATCTTCACGACCCCGCCTCGGATTGAGCCGATGTCTTCCCCCGCGACCCGACGCCCGCACGCTCCAGGAGCTGACGGGCGATCACCAGGCGCTGGATCTGCTGCGTCCCCTCGTAGAGCTGGGTGATCTTCGCATCGCGCATCATCCGCTCCACCGGGTATTCGCTGATGTATCCATAGCCGCCCAGAACCTGCACCGCGTCAGTGGTGACCGCCATGGCCGTGTCCCCCGCGATCAGCTTCGCCGCGCTCGTCCAATACGGCAGGTCGGCAACCTTGGAGTCCACCGCCGCGGAGGCGGCGTATGTCAGCTGGCGGGCGGCCTCCGTGCGGCTGGCCATGTCGGCGAGCATGAATTGGATTCCCTGGAAGTCGACCACCCGCTGGCCGAACTGCTGCCGGTCCGCGGCGTAGGCCACCGCCGCGTCGAGGGCACCCTGGGCGATCCCGACCGCCTGGGCGGCGACTGCCAGGCGCGATTCGTCAAGCGTGGCCATCGCGATCTTGAAGCCCTCCCCCTCCTCACCGATGCGGTTCGCAATCGGCACCTGCACCTCGTCGAAGTTGAGCTCCGCGGTTGGCGAGCCGCGGATCCCCATCTTGTGTTCGACGCGCGGCGCAGAGAAGCCGGGTGTATCGGCCTCGACAATGAAGGCGCTCATCCCCTTCCGCCCACCCGCGGCGGGGTCGGTCAAGGCAAACACGGTGAGCACGTTCGCGATGCTGCCGTGGGTGATGAAGCGCTTGCTGCCGCTGAGCCGATAGCAGTCGCCTTCGAGCCGGGCACGCATCCGATTGCTGGCCACGTCGCTGCCGGCGGCGGCCTCGGTGAGCCCAAACGCAATCAGCCACTCCCCGCTGGCAAGGCGTGGGAAGTAGCGCTCCTTCTGGTCGTCGTTGCCGGCGAGCATGATGGGCAGGGCGCCGAGCTTCTGGACGATGGGGATCAGGCTGGTGGTGGCGTCGGCCCGCGCGATCTCCTCGACGAGGATCGCCTGGCTGATGCCGTCGAGCTCCGTGCCCCCGTACTTTTCCGGCAACCCGCCGCCCAGGAGGTCCTGCTTGGCAAGCAGCTCCTTGAGGTCCCACGGGAACTCGCGCGATTCGTCGATCTGTGCGGCACGCGGCGCGATCCGTTCCTCGGCCAGCTCGCGCACGATGGCGCGCAGTTCCTCGTGCTCCGGGGTCAGGCGGTAGGTCACGCGGGTCCTTTCGGTTGGGGCCGCTGGGGCCTGGGGCGCCGCCAAGGATACCGAATCCGCCCTTGAGGGACTCGGGGTTGGCTCCGGTTTGCCACCGGGTTTGCCGCTGGGGCAACTAACGGAACCGCAACCAGGCGTCGGGCGCCACGAATTGCCTCTCTGGGCAAATCTCCGCCGGAATCGGGTCGGAAATGGCCCCAAAATCGCCTTGCCTGTCCGTTAGTTACCTGACTCGCAAATCCCCAAACTGCGGCGTCGGTCAACCAGGGGGAAATTCTGAAGAACGTGCTTTCAGGGGATGGGGCCCTGGACCTCGACCTGGCCCTCATTGATTCGGGCTCTGTACGCCACCTCGCGTGTCGCCGCCGGCCCATGCCGTACCGCCCCATCCGAGAGGCGGAACGTCGACCCATGCCACGGACAGACGATGCTGTCTCCCTTCAGCTCTCCCTCGGCGAGCGGTCCGCCTGCATGCGAACACGTCGCCTGGAGGGCGTAGACGAGGTCGCCGCGCCGCACGACGACCAGACCAGTCGGCCCCAGCGAGGCCTTGGTGGGCGTCGCCTCCGGCAGGTCCGCAACGCCCATCACCGGGATGAACTCCTTCGCGCGGCGTCCGCGCGAAAAGGCGTTGTGATTGACCATGTAGCCGTACTTGAAGACGAGGTGCCCTCCGATGAAGGCGCCGCTCGCCAAGAGCACGAAGCCGATGAGCGACAGCCAGCGACCGGCCGCTACTCCCCCGCCCCATCGGATGAAGAAGGCAACCGTATAGAAGAGCGTCGCCACGATGTTGACCAGCCCGTGCAGGGTCGCGACGTTGCGCTCGTCACCGGTTGCGGTGTCCTTGTAATCGGTCAGGCCGGCGAGAATCGTGCCCCACGCCGAAAGCGCAGAGAAGCCAAGCACGATCACCGACGCCGTTTCCAGGTCTCGAACGCCAAAGATGACGCCCACCGCGTCGAGTACCAGCAACGCGGTGACTGAGCCCACGGTGGCATCGGTCAGGACGCCGTGGAGCGTATGGCCCAGATACGAGCCGTTCAGCAGGTCCTGCAGCAGCTTGCCCGGCGCGCCGAGCCCCCGGTACGCGGCGTTGATGAGGCTCGCCAACGAATTGCCAAAGCCCATGAAGGGGCGCGACCAGCGTTCGAGTCGTTCCATCACCTACCTCCTACGAGCGAAGTATCAGGCGACGGTGCAAGGC
>JALYLE010000280.1 GCA_030774375.1 Chloroflexota bacterium
TTCGTGAAGGGGTCGTCGACCAGTCGCACATCGCCGGCGAGATCGGCGAGGTCCTGAATGGGACGCTCGCCGGCCGTCGCAGCCCCGACGAGGTGACGCTCTTCGAATCACTCGGCCTGGCGGCAGAGGACCTCGCCGCCGCGCACGAGGTCCTGGTGCGTGCCCGGGAGGTTGGAGCCGGCACCTCGGTGAGACTGTGACCGTCGCCGAGCTGAGGCCGATACCCCTGGACGAGATCGTTGCCGCGCGAGAAAGGATCGCCGGCGTCGCAATACGCACCCCTGCCCTCGCGCTCGACACTGACGCTCCGGATCGGGTCTACCTGAAGCTCGAGAACCTTCAGCCGATCGGCTCGTTCAAGCTGCGTGGGGCCGGGAACGCGATCGCGCTGGCGGATCCTGCGGCGCTCGCTCAACGTGGCGTCTACACGGCCAGTGCCGGCAACATGGCCCAGGGCGTGGCGTGGACGGCCCGACGACTCGGGATCGAGTGTGCCGTCGTCGTCCCCGAGCACGCCCCGCACGCGAAGATCGTCGCCGTCGAGCGGCTCGGTGCGCGAATCATTCGAGTCCCATTCGACGAGTGGTGGCAGGTGCTGATCGATCACGGATACTCGGGACTCGACGGGGTCTTCATTCATCCCGTGTCCGATCCGGAGGTCATCGCAGGGAACGGCACCATCGGTCTTGAGCTCGTGGAGCAGGTACCCGAGATGGCCGCGGTGGTGGTCCCGTACGGCGGAGGCGGCCTTTCGTGCGGGATCGCATTGGCCGTGAAGGCGCTGCGCCCCGATGTGAGGGTCTACGCCGCCGAGGTCGAGACCGCCGCCCCGTTCGCGGCGTCGCTGGCCGCAGGGCATCCGGTCAGCGTCGACTATCAGGCGAGCTGGGTCGACGGCATCGGGGGCAGGAGCGTGCTCGCCGAGATCTGGGGCCTGGCATCTGCGCTCCTGGACGGGTCGATCGTGGTGAGCCTCAGTTCGGTTGCGAACGCCGTGCGGCAGCTTGCGGCGCGCGGCCGAGTCATCGCCGAGGGAGCCGGCGCAGCGTCCGTCGCCGCGGCGCTCAGCGGCGAAGCCGGCCCAGGTCCGGTGGTTGCGGTTGTCTCCGGGGGCGGCATCGACGCGGCCGTGCTGGCCACCATCCTCGAGGGAGGAACGCCCTAGCGTAATGGGCCGATCATGCGTCTCGCCCTGCGAGAAGCGCCGCCACGAGGGCCGTCCAGCCAGTCTGGTGGCTTGCACCAAGGCCGGCCCCCGTCTCACCGTCGAAATACTCGAAGAACCACGGGTCCTCGCCCCAACGCGGATCGCTGGCGAATGGCTCACGACCGCCCCACAGCGGACGCCGGCCCGCGCCATCGGGAAGAAAGAGGGCGGTTAGCCGCCGCGCCAGCTCGTCCGCTGCGGCGCCCAGCGATACGGGCCGTCCTGACCCCGTCGGCAGCTCCACCATCAGCTGCCCGCCGTAGTAGCCGTCATACCTGCGCAGCGCCTCGACGAGCAGATAGTTGATCGGGAACCAGATCGGACCGCGCCAGTTGCTGTTGCCCCCGAAGAGCGGCGTTCGCGACTCCGACGGCTCGTAATCGACGCGGTATCGGGCACCGTCGACCTCGAGCATGTACGGATGCTCCGCGTGGTACCGGCTCAGCGATCGAACGCCGTGATCGGAGAGGAATTCCGCCGGATCGAGGACGCGGGCCAGGACGCGCTCGAGCCGATCCCCGCTTACCAGGGCCAGCAGGCGCCGCTTGCCGACCCCCGGCTCCTCCCAGGAGGCCACCAGGCGGGACAGGTCGGGCCGGTTGCGGAGGAACCAGCCGAGCCGGCGCCGGAATCCCGGGAAGCGTTCGAGCTGCTCCGGTTCCAGCGTGGCGACCGCTGTCAGCGGGATGAGGCCAACCATCGAACGGACACGGAGCGGGATCTTCGTGTCGTCCGGGAGATGGAGCACGTCGTAGAAGAAGCCGTCCTCCTCGTTCCACATCGGGATTCCTTCGCCGCCGATGTCATTGAGCGCTCCGGCGATGTAGAGGAAGTGCTCCAGGAACTTCGTGGCGACGTCCTCGTAGACCGGGTTCTCGCGCGCGAGCTCCAGGGCGATCGCCATCATCTCGAGGGAGTACATCCCCATCCACGCGGTGCCATCGGCCTGCCCCAGGTGGCCGCCGGCTGGCAGCCGTGCGTTGCGATCGAACACCCCAACGTTGTCGAGTCCCAGGAATCCGCCCTGGAAGACGTTGCGGCCGTCGGCGTCTTCGCGGTTCACCCACCACGTGAAGTTGAGCAGGAGCTTGTGAAAGACGCGCTCAAGGAACGGTCGATCGCCGACGCCGGTCCGCGCGCGCTCCACCTCGAATACTCGGCGGGCTGCCCAGGCGTGGACGGGAGGATTCGCGTCGCCGAAACCCCACTCGTAGGCGGGCAGCTGCCCGTTGGGATGCATGTACCACTCCCGCGTCAGGAGCACCAGCTGGCCCTTGGCAAAGGCTGGATCGATCATCGCGGTCACCACGCAGTGAAAGGCCAGGTCCCAGGCTGCGAACCACGGGTACTCCCAGGAGTCCGGCATGGAGAGCACATCGGAGGTGTTGAGCTCGCGCCAAGCGGCGTTGCGACCCGTCCGCCGCTCCGGGGGTGGCGGCGGGTTGCCCGGGTCGCCGTCCAGCCACTCGGCAACGTCGTACGCGTAGAACTGACGGCACCAGACCAGTCCGGCCAGGGCCTGTCGCTGGACGCGGGCACGCTCCGCGTCGAGGCCGGCGGCGACGGGCGCAAAGAAGGCGTCGGCCTCCGCGGCGCGGATCTCGATGATCGCATCGCAGTCCTGAGCCTCCGCGGCCGTCGGGGTCTCGCGATTCAGGCGGAGATGGACGGCCCGCGATTCCCCGGCGGCGAGGGTCCACGCATAGTGGAACGCGGCCTTGGTGGCCGCGGCGTCGGCAGGAAGGAGCCTGGACCGGTCGTCCGCCACCACGGCGTCACCGATGGCGTCCTTCGACGACGCGGAGCGCGAGCTGACGCCCCACAACCGCTCGGCGTTTGACTCGTTATCGCAGAGCAGAACCTCGGGGTCGCCCGGGCCCATCGCTTCCGCGCTGAGCCAGAAGATGCCCATCCGCGGATGCTCCGCGCGCAGGCGCTCGCGCCCGGCACGGTGGATCTCGGGCCGTGCACTCTCCCGGCCCCAGGCCCACGTGTTGCGATACCACAGGTTTGGGACAAGGTGGATGGGAGCCGCGTCCGGCCCGCGATTCGTTACCGTGATGCGCAGCACCAGATCCTCTGGCTCGGCCTTTCCGAGCTCCCACTCGACGTCGAAATAGCGGTCGCCGTCGAAGACCCCGGTTTCGGTCAGCTCCAGCTCAGGGTCGTCGCGGGTGCGGCTCGCGTTCCCGGCACGAAGTGCCTCGTACGGAAACTCGCGCTGCGGATATCGGTAGCGCGCCCGGAGGTACGAGGCCGTGGGGGTGGCATCCAGATACCAATAGACCTCCTTGACGTCCTCGCCGTGGTTCCCCTCCGGGCCGGACAGGCCGAAGAGGCGCTCCTTGAGGATCGGGTCGGCCCCGTTCCAGAGCGCGAGAGCCAGACACAGGCGGCCGCCGTCATCGGACAGGCCAAAGAGGCCGTCCTCCCCCCAGCGAAACGCGCGCGACCGCGCATGATCGAACGGAAACGACCGCCACGGGTCGCCCTCGGCCGAGTAATCCTCGCGGACGGTCCCCCATTGACGCTCCGCCAGGTACGGTCCCCAGCGCCGCCACGCCAGCTCGCCGAGTCGCTGCCGCTCGGGATCAGGACCGGGTGATCGCGCCTGCACGGCCGCATGATGGCTCACCGCACAGCCGGCAGCAGCCCATCTCATGCCGCCGTGGGGGCGCCCGACGCGAAGAGGTTTCGGCTGAAGAATTGGTAGGATGTGGGTCCCACCCTCGCGAATCAGCGTCATCTCTCGGACCGCCGCGTCCGTTGTCAATGCAGGAGGAGACCACCTCACCCGATGAGCATCGCCACCGATACCGCCGCGTCCAAGGCCCCGCTGGGACCGAAGGGCGCGCGGTTACCGGCCGCCCGGTCGGTCCGCTATAACCCGTCGCCTGAGGAGCTCCAGGAGCTGACGGCCCGGATGCCACAGGCGCG
>JALYLE010000281.1 GCA_030774375.1 Chloroflexota bacterium
TAGTCCATTCCGCTGGTCCATTTTCGCGGGAATGGGCTGGTGTGCGTACCCGGGTAGAATCTAAAGGTGAGCGCAACGTTTAACCAGCGGGAGGCTGCGGCCGGGGTTCTCCGCGCCGGCGGCACTAAGGTAGCGGCGGCCCGGGCTGCTCGGGTTGCTTTGAGCACGCTCAAGCGCTGGCTGCAGGATCCTTCGTTTCGGGCGCTGATCGCGAGCTCGCCCGACATCCGTCTCGGTCCGCCGCCACGGCTCGACGAGGAGAGGGGCGTGCCGGAGTCGCAGCGGGATCTTCGCTGCCGGCTGTGGCTGGCGGCCGATGGTGCGGTGCTTGGCTCCTACATCCCGCCGGCAGCGGTCGAGACCGCGGGAAGCGTTCTGCGCGTGCATCGCGTCGAGCCGGCGGCGGTCGAGGGAGTCGTGGCATCGATCGAGGCTGGCGGCTACCCGGCCGACTCGCCCTACGTCCCGGTTCCGCTGGCAGGACTGAACGGTCTGCTCGAGAACCTGCCGCTCGTCTACCGGCTCGCCTCGCCGGACGCGCGGGAGAGCTTCGCCGCCTGGCTTGGGGTGTGGGTGTTCGTCGATGAGGAGGGACGCACGCGGACGCTCGCGGAGTCGCTTTGGGAGGGGCAGCGGCGCTTCCTGGACGCGCTGCTCAGCGACGACCACGTCCTTTCGATCAAGTCGAGGAAGGTCGGTCTCTCGACGCTTGTCTGTGCGCACGCCGCTTGGACGGCGCGCATCCGTGACGCGAACGCTTCGGTGCACCTGCTCTCCTACCGGGAGGACGCTGCGCGGGAGCTCCTGCGCAGCCTCCGCCGCGGCTTCGACGGCTTGCCGACGTTCTTGCGCCTGCCGCTCCTGCGGGAGACGTCGACCGTGCTCTGCTACGCGGCCGGCCCTGCTGACACGCGCACTCTGAAGGCCTTCCCGGCCACGCCGAACGCGGCGATCGAGGCGACCTGCTCGCATCTGGTGCTCGACGAGTGGGCGCACACGTTCGACCCGGAGGCGGTCTGGGCCGCGCTTGAGCCGACGCTCGCAGCGCGTGCGAGCTCGGCGCTGATCACGACCGCCCGCGGCCCCGGCGATTTCGTGCACGGCTACTACCTGCGCTCCGAGGCCGGCGAGACGCGGCACACGCCGGTGTTCGTCTCGGCGCTGGAGCGGCCTGATCGCTCGCCTGCCTGGCTGGAGGAGAAGCGCCGCCAGGAGGGCAAGGCGCGCACTCTGCGCAACTACCCGCTCAGCGCCGAGGAGGCCTTCGCCCACGCCAGCGAGCCCTACTTCGCTTCCGAGCTTGTCGAGGCCGCGCAGCGGGATGCGCTGCCGCCCTCGCCAGCCCGCAGGGGCGACCGCTACCTGAAAGCGTGGGACCTCGGCCGCAAGGACGCGAGCGTCTGCGTCGTCCTGCGCGCCCCCACAAAGGACGAGGTCGAGATCCTGCACGTGGTCGGCTACGAGCGCCTGGTCGGCGAGGACTACCCCGCCATCCAGCGCGCGATCGAGTCGATGCACCGCCAGTATCCCGGCCCGACCGTCGTCGAAGAAAACTCGATGGAGTACCTGATCCAGAACCTGGACCTACCCAAGGAGCAGCGGATCGAGCACAGGACGACCCTCGCCTCCAAGCAAGCAATGCTGACGGCGATCGAGCTGCACCTGCAGCAGCAGACGCTGAAGATCCACCCAGACTTCGACCAGCTGCTCGCCGAACTCGCCGGTTACCGCTTCGACGACGGCTCGATCACCCAAGACTCGGTTGTCGCCCTCGGCCTCGCCGTCACCTACGCCCACGACGCCCACGCCCTCAACTCGGGCGGCCGCATCAACCACAAACTCTTCCTTGAGCTGAACGGCGGCCTGCCCGGGCCACCATCCTCGTGGCTCGACCGGCAGAAGATCACGACCGACGGGCCCGCCTATGGGCTCGTGCCTGTCGTCCGCGAAGTAAGCGACCCGCGCGAGCTCAGCCGATACCGAGCCGACGCCCTGACCGGGGAACTCGAAGAGATGCTCAAGCAAGGATGGAAGGTCGAAAACCCGGCCATCCTCGAGAAGCTCGGCCTGCACCTGGACGCCCAAGGACAGCTGACCCGCGGCTGACCCCAGCCTCCAGCAACCCGCTCCGGCGCCACAACAACGACCCCCTCCCGACCACGCCAGCCCCAGCAACAGCAAAGTGAGCCATCCCGGTTTTGACGGAGACTTCGATGCCAGGGTCCGCCTGGCGGAAGGAGAGGTCTGTCATGCCGAGGTCGAGGAAGTACCCGGTGGAGTTGTTGGAGCGCGCGACGCGG
>JALYLE010000282.1 GCA_030774375.1 Chloroflexota bacterium
GTACTCGGCGGGCCTCGTCGCGGCGCTGCCGGCCATCGCGCTGGCCTCGTTCAGCATGCTCGGAATCGGCTACCTGGTCGCCTCGGCGGTGCTCATGCTGCGCGAGCCGACCTTTTTCGTGGATGCCACCTCATTCCTCTTCGCTGCCGCGTCCGGGGTCGCCTTCCCGATCACCGTGCTGCCGATCCTCGTGCGCCCGGTCGCCTACCTGCTGCCGACGACCTATGCCTTGGACCTGCTGCGCCACTTCGCGCTCGGCACCCGGCCCCTCCTCGATCCGTGGGTCGAATGGCTGGCACTTGTGGCACTGGCGCTCGTCACGCTGGCGCTCGGGCGCTTCGTCTTCCTGCGCACCGAGCACCGCATGCGCATTCGAGGCACCCTCGGCCAGCACTGAGCGCGCGGGCCGGCGGGTGCGCCATCGGTCACAATCGGTCTGACGTGCAGGACGAACGCTGGTGGCAGGGTGCGGTCATCTACCAGATCTACCCGCGAAGCTTTGCGGATGGCAATGGCGACGGCATCGGTGATCTGCCAAGCATTCTGAGCCGCCTCGACCACCTCCGCGGCGGTCCGATGTCGCTGGAGGTCGACGCCGTCTGGCTCTCCCCCTTCTACCCATCGCCGCTCGCCGACTTCGGGTACGACGTCAGCGACTTCACGGGTGTGGACCCTGAGTTCGGGACGCTCGATGACCTCGACCGCTTGAGCGCCGCCTGCCATGCCCGCGGCCTGCGGGTTCTGCTCGACCTGGTTGCCAACCACACGTCCGACCAGCACCCGTGGTTTGTCGAGGCACGCTCCACGCGCGACAGCCAGCATCGGGAGTGGTACTGGTGGGCCGATCCGAGCCCCGACGGCGGGCCGCCGAACAACTGGACGAGCGCGTTTGGCAACCCTTCCTGGTTGCTCGACAAAGACACCGGCCAGTACTACCTGCACTCGTTCTTTCCGGAGCAGCCAGATCTGAACTGGGCCAACCCGGCCGTCTCCGAGGCCATGGCCGATGTCATGCGCTTCTGGATGAAGCGCGGGATCGACGGCTTTCGAGTCGATGCCATCGACGCGGTCGGCAAGGATCCGTTGCTCTCCGACAACCCGCCTGAGCTGCATCGTCCGATTCCCTTCCCCGCCGACCGGGCGGGCCAGTACCGTCTCTGGAATCGCGATCGTCCGGTGACCGCGCAGGTCGTGCGTGCAATGCGTCGCGTGGCCGACGAGTTCGACGACCGTGTGCTCCTGGGGGAGGCGTACGTTCCGGCCGACCGGATCGGTGCCTACGCAGGCGACGGATCCGATGATCGGCTGCATATCGCCTTCGACTTCGAGCTCTTCCTCTCCGAATGGGACGCCGATCTCTTCGGCCACGCCATCGCGCGCGGGCTCGCCTATTCCGCGCCCGGCACGGCTCCAGCGTGGGCCTTCTCGAACCATGACCACCGGCGCCACGCTTCGCGCTTCGGCCTCGACGCTGCTCCCCTCGCGGCCCTGATCCTGCTGACCCTGCGGGGTACGTGCGTCCTGTACTCCGGCGAGGAGATCGGTATGGTCGATGGTGAGCCCGGAACGGGACCGGTTCACGACCGGGTCGGTCGCGACCGCTCGCGGACCCCCATGCAGTGGGACGGCTCACGGTCCGGCGGCTTCAGTACCGGCCGGCCGTGGCTCGCCCCGGTGGACCCGCAGCGCGCCAACGTCGCGGACCAGGCGCGGGATCCCGGCTCGCTGTTCGCCCTCTACCGGCGGCTCATCGCGCTGCGCGCGTCGTCGCCGGTCATGCGGCATGGCGAGCAGCGAATGCTGCATGGGATCGGGCCAGGGATCCTGGCCTGGACCCGAAGCCTGGGGAGCGAGTGCATCCTGATGCTGGCGAACATGGCCCGTGAAGAGGCTACCGTGGACGTCCGGCGCGTCGCAGACGAGGCGCGCGTATTGCTCGGCACGGTGGCGACCGACCGCGACGGCCAGCCCATTTCGGATCTGGCGAGCGTGCACCTCGATGGCCTCGAAGGGCTGATCCTGGAACTGGCGCCGAGCGGCCCGGCACGTGCTGTAATAGGCCGTCGATGACCGCCCGAAGACCGCCTGATCGCCCATTCGACGACGACCGCAGGCGGGTCGATCCACACCTCGAGGTCCGCGAGACACATCGCGGGCAGCGTCCGGGCGATGTCCGAGTGAAGATCGTCCGCCCCTTTGACGACGAATTCGAGCGCGGCGTAGGAGGCAGCCTGGTCGCCTCTGAACGCACCATCGGGACGCGGACTGGCTGGCACAACACCCTGCGCAGCCTCCGCACCATGCTCATCGGCCGGCCGATCAGTTCCGTACATGAGACCCACGAGCGGCTGACCAAGGTCAAGGCGCTCGCCATCTTCTCGTCCGACAACATCAGCTCGTCGGCCTACGCAACCGAGGAGATGATGCGGATCCTGGTCCTGGCCGGGATCGCGAGCTTCTCGCTGGTGATGCCGATCACCCTCGTCATCGCCGTGATCCTGGCGATCGTCGCGACCAGCTACCGTCAGACGATCAAGGCCTACCCAAACGGCGCGAGCAGCTACATCGTCGCCAGCGACAACCTGGGGACCTTTGCCGGCCTGGTTGCGGCCGCCGCGCTGCTGATCGACTACGTGCTGACGGTGGCGGTCTCCGTATCGGCCGGGGTAGCCGCCGTCACCTCGATCGTTCCAGCCCTCTTCGACGAGCGGGTGATCCTCGCCGTCGTGATCGTCGCACTCCTGATGCTCGGCAACCTGCGCGGCATCCGCGAGTCGGGCACGATCTTCATGACGCCCACGTACCTGTACATCTTCGCCATCGGCGGGATCATAGTGTGGGGCCTGTTCCGTTCGCTCGTCCTCCACGACCTCGGCACCTTCCAGGCACCCGCGGACTGGATCCGAGCCGAGGCGCAGGGGACGACAATCCTCAGCCTCTTCCTCATCCTGCGAGCGTTCAGCTCCGGGGCCGCTGCCCTCACGGGCGTCGAGGCCATATCGGACGGGGTGCCTGCCTTCCAGCCCCCCGAATGGCGCAATGCGCGGACGACGCTCACCTGGGCAGCGGCGATCTTCGCGATCCTCTTCATCGGCATCAGCTTCCTGGCCAGCACGATCAACGTCGTGCCAGATCCATCGGAGAAGCAGACGATCCTGTCGCTGATCACCCGCCAGGTGGCCGGCGATGGCGTCTATTTCTGGATCGTCCAGGTCGCGACCACGCTGATCCTGGCCCTGGCAGCCAACACGAGCTTCGCGGACTTTCCTCGACTCTCGAGCTTCCTGGCACGCGATGGCTTCATGCCGCGCCAATTCGCCTTCCGCGGCGAACGGCTCGCCTTCACCACCGGGATCATCGCCCTCTCCCTGCTCGCAACTCTGCTGCTCCTCGTCTTCCAGGCCAGCGTCACGGCCCTGATCCCGCTCTACACCCTGGGCGTCTTTGTGGCCTTCACCCTCTCGCAGTCCGGAATGGTCGTGCGCTGGTGGCGGCGCCGCGAGCCCGGCTGGCGGCGCGGGCTGATGATCAACGGACTCGGGGCGGCCACCACCGCGGTGATCGCGCTGATCGTGGCCAGCACCAAGTTCCTGACCGGCGCCTGGGTCGTGATCGTGATGGCGCCCATGCTCATCGCGCTCATGCTGGGGATCCGCAGGCATTACCGCGTGGTGGACGCCGCACTTGCCCTGGACCGCATCCCGGAAGGGCGCGAGACCGCCGCCGAGCCGATCGTCATCGTGCCGATTGCGCGCCTCGACCGGCCGGCGCGCCAGGCGATCGCCTTCGCGAACTCGATCAGTGCCCATCCGACGGCGATTCACATCACCAACGACCCGCACGCCGCGGCCGAGCTGCGCGAGCGATGGCCGGACTGGGCCGGGAAGACCGAGCTGGTCGTGGTGGAGTCGCCGTATCGCGCACTCATCGGTCCACTCCTGCGCTACATGGACGCGCTCCAGGCCCAGGATCCGACGCGACCAATCGTTGTGGTGCTCTCTGAGTTCGTGCCGCGACACTGGTGGGAGCAGCTGCTCCACAACCAGACAAGCCTGCGCCTCAAGCTGCGACTCTTTGGCCGTCGCAACACGATCGTGGCGGACGTCCCGTACCACCTGCCGAAGGAAACCTAGGGCGTCGCCGTGCGCGCCATGCAGCTGGAGCGCCCGTCGCCGCATGGCCCGCCTCCCCTC
>JALYLE010000283.1 GCA_030774375.1 Chloroflexota bacterium
ATCTACGTCGACGACTTCGAGCTGACCGCCCTCCCGTGAACCCGTCTCGGCCGGCGCCGGCCGAGCGGCAGCCACAGCCGCCGGCGACGGCCGTCCCACGCAGGCATCTTTTCATCGTCGGCGCGGCCCGCACCGGATCCACGCTGCTCCGCCATGTGCTCAATCGCGCTCCGGAGGTCTGCCTCGCCTCGGAGACTCACTACCTGGCCTGGGCGCGGCGGGTCCGCCTCGATCGGCAGCTGCACGACCTGCAGGCTCATGGTTCCGACGATGATGGGGTGAGAACCCTCGCCGACCAGTTCTTCCTGCCGGACAGCTGGCCCTGGCTAGCACGGAACGTGGCTCCAGACGAATTCGCTCGGCGGCTGGCGACGACCGACCTGAGCCAGGCCTCCATCTTCGAGACCCTCATGCAGCTATACGCTGAGCGGCGCTGCGGTCCCGTCGCCGATGGAGCCATCCTCGGGGAGAAGACGCCGGACCACCTTCATCACGTTGTCCGCCTTGCCGAGTGGTTCCCGGGCGCGCTGATCATTCACACCTTCCGCGACCCGCGTGCGATCTACGCCTCGCAATTGCGACGGGTTCGGGAGGCACGATGGGGTCCCAAGGCCAGGTTGCCGTGGCTGCCGGCCGCCCTGATCGACCCACTGCTGGCACCGATAGAGGCCGTCCACACCACCCTAAATTGGCGCGATGCAGTGCGCCTTCATCATCGGTATCGACGGTTGCTTGGCGATCGATACCGCCTCATCCGATTCGAGGACCTGGTGGCTAACCCGGAGCGGGAAGTGCGCTCGCTCTGCGAGTTCATCGGCATCGAATACAGCCCTGACATGCTCGAGGGGGTCGACGTCGTCGGGTCGAGCTTCGAGGCCGCGCGACACAGCTCGACGGGATTCGATCGTCGCACGATCGAGCGCTGGCGACTTGCGGTCCATCCCCTTGCGCGGCGCTGGTTCTCGCTTGCCCTGGGTCGGCAGCTCGACGCGTTCGGGTACAAGAGATGATGGACCTCCGCGCCCGCCTCCGCGGCACCCCAATGCATCGGGCCTGGCGCTACGCCGCCTCGGCAACCGGATCGGTCCGCCTGCGCAATGACCTCGACGGGGTCCGCACCTATTGCCTCTTCATCGGCCATGCGCGAAGCGGACATAGCATTGTCGGCGCGCTGCTCGACGCCCATCCGGAGATGCTCATCTCCGATGAGCTCGACGCCCTCGAATACCTCGCCGCCGGATTCAGCCGACGCCAGTTGCTCTATCTCTCGCTGGCAGTCTCGCGCCATCAGGCGCAGCGGCAGCGCCGCAAAACGGGCCGCGGGGGTGCCGTCTACTCCTATTTCGTGCCGGGCCAATGGCAGGGCACGTATCTGCGGCTGCGGGTCGTCGGCGACAGCCGGGCGGGATGGACGACGAGGCGCCTCAGCGAGAACCCGGCGCTGCTCACACGCCTTGAGCGGAGGATGGGAGGCATCCAGCTCCGTTTCATCCACGTCTTGCGGAACCCGTACGACAATATTGCAACGCTGATGATCCGAGACCAGAGGAGCTTCGAGACCGCCTTCGCAAGATATTTCGAGAACTGCGAGGCGATCACTCCTCTCTCTTCGCGCATCGGGACCGATCGAATCCTCCGCCTCCGTCACGAGGAGGTCATCCACCACCCGCGCGAAGCGCTGACGCGCGCCTGCGCATTTCTCGGAGTTTCACCCGATGCCGCCTACCTCGAGGCATGCGGCGCGATCCTTTATGGCAGCCCCTCTCGCAGCCGCGAGCACGTGGAGTGGAGCGATACTGAGATCGAGCGCGTGCGCGAGCGGATCGACCAGTTCCCGTTCTTGAGTGGCTATACGTTCGACGAGTGAGGTGGTCAGCGCTCGGACAAGATCGTGTTGGCGGATGGCTTGCGACCCGTAATGTCATACACGGCCTCGCGTGCCCGCCAAGCGACCATCCGGGCGACGTTGAACGGTGCGTCGATCAGGTCGTAGCGCACGCGCTGCGGCGCCGAAAGGCGCACTGGCGTCGGCTCATATCCCTGCCGTGCCATCAG